>CBEULQ010000383.1:0-3641 GCA_965543975.1 uncultured Desulfocucumis sp.
CCAGATAGGGAAAAAGAAACAGATACAGGATGACTCCCAAAACCACCCTTAATGCATTCGACTGGTAACGCTCTCCCAGGTATTCCACCGGTGAAAAGTAACCGTACAGCTTACCCGCTGCCCAGAGCTTCGGCCCGAGGAAAATGTAAAGAAAGGCGAAAGGTATGAATATGAAAAACAACTGAAACCCCGGTCCTGTGTTATAAACTGTTCCTGGAAATCCGTAGAATGTCCAGGTGCTTGAAATGGCAAAATATACATAGAAGAATAAAACTACAGTTCCGATACTTCTACCAGCCATTAAATAATCTACGGCGGTTTTGCTGGAAACCCTGTGGCCGTATGCGCTTATTAAGACCAGTAATAATCCGAGAATAAAAATGGCGTATATCATACTTTCTACCTCCTATGCTGTCATTCATTACCTTTTTAACGCAGCGGCCAATATTTTTTTGTGTAAACATAGCATGCCACCAGCCAGAGAATGGTCTGGAGATTCCAGAACACAACCACAAGGGGCATCCATCCTAAAAATAAATAGTTGTTATTCTGAACTACGGCAGGCAATATAAAGATGTACCATATAATGCTCAAAGCTAAAACCCATATAAATATTCTTCCTTCTTTGTGACTGGTAATTTCCCGCACTGTGTCTCCCTCCTTCAAGATGAGTGTTGACCGGCCTTACTTACCAAAATTGATATTATCCCGAATTACCCGTTTCAGAATTTTTCCTGTGGGGCTTTTGGGAAACTCCTGTACAAATTCCACCTGTCTGGGGGCTTTATAGGCCGCCATTCTTTCCTTGCAGTAGCTTATGATTTCAGAGGCTTCAGCCTCCACATCCTGCTTGAGTTGAATAAAGGCTTTGGGGATTTCCCCTTTCTCTTTATCGGGAACGCCAACAACAACCGCTTCAAAAACTTTCGGGTGAGTGTATATTACCTCTTCAACCTCCCGGGGATAGACATTGTACCCCCCGCAGATAATCATATCTTTCTTCCTGTCCACGATATAATAGTATCCGTCTTCGTCGTATTTCCCCAAATCGCCGGTTTTAAACCAGCCGTCATTAAGGACTTCCTTTGTTGCTTCGGACATCTCCCAGTAACCTTTCAAAACCCCGGGACCCTTGACCACAAGTTCACCAACCATTTCAGGTCCCAATACAACGCCGTCCTCATCTATAACTTTAAACTGGTAGCCCGGCGCGGGAGGCCCGATTGAAGCCACTTTACCATGGCCCAGGCGGCCAAAAGTAACCGTGGAGCTTGTCTCCGTGGAGCCGTAACACTCGCAGAAGTCAACCCCAAAAGTGTCTTCAATTTTTTTGATATACTCTCCAGGCATGGATGCCCCTGCGGATTGGGCAAAACGCCAGGATCTGACGTCATACTTCTCGGGGCTGTATTCCTTGAGCATGTAAATCCACATGGTTGGAACACCAGCAAAATGTGTTACCCGGTGTTTAGTAATATTTTCTAGTACCTTGTCCGGCATGAAACGCTTGGAAATAACAATACCGGCGCCGGCATAAATTGGCCCCAGTACAGTCAGGACATAAAATATATGACAAAAAGGCGTCCCGGTATAAAGCAAATCCTGGTCGTTGATATGCAGTACCCTGGTACCGTTTAGACGGGCATTGGATAGAAAATTGTTATGGGTGAGCATCGCGCCCTTGGGCTGGCCGGTGGTGCCGGAGGTGTAAAGAATACTGACCGTGTCGTCAGGGTGGCAGTCCAGTGTTTGCAGATTATCTTTGCCGTATGCCATCATGCCTTCAAAGGAAACCGCCCCAGCCGGTACCGGATCTCCTACTGTAATGATCTGTTCCAGGGAAGGGATTTCGGCAATCACATCAATAGCATTTATTGTTACCTCCCATGCATCGGTAATTAGCGCTTTAGCTTTGGAATTGTTTAAAATATATTTAACTTCCGGGGCTTTAAACATGATGTTGAAAGGAACGGCCACAGCCCCTATTCTGGCAATGGCAAAATAGGCAATTACAAATTCAGGGGAATTGGGAAGATAAATAGCCACTCTGTCCCCTTTTTGAATCCCCAGTTCCCTCAGGGAACCGGCAAAACGGTTAATTAAGCTGTTGAATTCACCGTAACTATACTTAATATCTGTTTCGGTGGAAATTATGGCAGTAGCTCTGGGATTCCAGACGGCATTGTTTTCGACAATGCTTGAAAGATTCATAAATCTCACCCTTTTCTCGTAATACACAAAATTCAGATAAAGGAACCAACAATTTAACCTGTCCATTATTGCGACAGGTAATAATTATGTCTATTAAAAATTTTTACCTATCCTTGAAAGCAGGTTTTCTCTTCTCCAGCAAAGCCTTCATACCCTCTATCCTGTCCTCGCTGTTAAATGTAAGGAGAAAACTCTTTACCTCAAAAACAGTGGCCGAATTCAAATCCATATTAATCCCGTTATTAACGGTATTTTTCAGCACCCGCATGGCTGCGCCCGGCTTGGAAGCAAGCTTTTTGGCCATTGCCACGGCCTCATTCATTAAATCGGACTGAGGCGCCACTCTGTTGACAAGCCCGTATTTTTCTGCAGTTGCAGCATCTATCATATCTCCCATGTAGAGCAGTTCCTTTGCCCGGGCCAGACCTATCAACCGGGGCAGACGCTGGGTGCCTCCGCCTCCCGGGATTATGCCCAGATTAATTTCCGGCAGACCAAACCTGGCGTTGTCCGAGGCCAGCCTGAAATCGCAGGCCATGGCCAGTTCGCACCCGCCACCCAGGGCCAGACCATTGATGGCTGCTATGGTGGGTTTATCCAAATGTTCGATTTTTTTATAACTATCCAGTGAGGTTAAACAGAAATCATACATTTCAATGGTCGAAAGGTTCACCATTTCGGTTATGTCCGCCCCTGCGGCAAAGGCCTTATCCCCGGCACCGGTTATAATAACAGCCTTAACCGAGGAATCTTCACGAAGCTCTTCCGCTGCACGCCCCAGTTCCTTGAATATTTTGCTGTTTAGCGGGTTCATAGGAGGCCTGTTTAACGTGATGACTGCAATGTCGTCCTGCTTATTAAACATAATGGTTTTATAAATCAAAATTTACCACTCCCGATTTGATTTTTTACTTATACCAGACGGGACCCATGTTTCAGTCTGGTCTTCAGATTTTTCACCGGCAAAAAACTACTGTTAAAGCATGATAATACAAAAACATTTTGGGATAATTTTCCTCGCACACCCTCCTTTCTATAACAGGTCGCAACTATCCTCCCTTCGGGTAAGTTAAATATAGACCAACAACATCATCATAAATATCACCAAAAGGTATTGGATATGGTTTATGAAAAGGGTGAAAAAAGAATTAGCACCTTAGTATAAAAGGTGCTTTTAATGACAAAATGTCTCTGCTAATGGGTTAAAGATAAATATTATAATATTTATCTTTAACCTCATCGGGCAAAGCCAGTATCATATTGTTATAAATTACCTCTGCATTAACTTGTTCGAAAGTTCAAAAATTCTTTCCGATTGGTCTTTTAACTCACTGGTGCTCCTTCCAATCTCCTCGGCCGTAACCGCTTGCTCCTGAGAAGCTGCTGCAACCTGCTGAACATTATTAGCAATTTCTTCAATTGCTTCTAAC
>CBEULQ010000384.1:0-3633 GCA_965543975.1 uncultured Desulfocucumis sp.
TCAATTGAGGAGTGGCATTGGTATTGAGTAATCAATTCGGTAAGTCTTGGATAGTACAAATACTAGTCCTTTTGGCATCCCTTGTTTGCGCTTTGCTGGTGGGCGCCCTGTTCATTCTTTTGGCCAAGTCGGACCCCATCAAAGCATATGGCGTCATGCTTTCAGGTCCTTTCAGCAGCAAGTTCGGCATCAGCGAAACACTGGTGCGGGCAGTGCCCCTGCTGCTGGTGGGATTGGGCATCGTTATTTCCTTTCGCAGCGGTATTTTGAACATCGGGGCGGAGGGTCAGATCCTTATCGGCGCCATCACCGCATCGGCCGTAGCCACAGCCTGTTCCCACTGGCCCGCGGTGTTCCTGCTGCCGCTGGTTTTGCTGGCCGGTTGCGCCGGCGGGGCCTTATGGGGAGGCATCGCCGGCTGGTTAAAGGCCCGCCTGGCGGTCAACGAAATACTAAGCACCGTGATGCTGAACCAGATTGCCTTCCAGGTTTATATCTTCCTCATCCGCGGGCCCCTGATCGACCCCCAGGAGCTATCTTACGGCACGGGTGTTCCGCAGACGGCCCTGATGCCCGAAGCAATCTGGCTGACCCGCCTGATCCCCGGCACAAGGCTGCATACGGGTTTAATCCTGGCTGTTCTGCTGGCTGTCCTGGTTTACATATTGCTCTGGCGCACCACCACCGGCTACCGCATGCGGGCCGTTGGAGCCGGACCGGAAGCTGCCCGCTACGCCGGTATCCGGGTAGGGTTTTACATGGTGCTGGCCATGGCCCTGGCCGGCGCCCTGGCAGGCCTGGCAGGCACGGTGGAGGTGCTGGGAGTTCACCACCGGGCACTGGAAGAAATTTCTGGGGGATATGGTTTTAGCGGCATTGTTGCAGCCCTTTTCGGACGGCTTCACCCCCTGGGCGCCGTTCCTGCAGCCGTTCTGTTCGGCGCGCTGATCTTAGGCGCCGATATGATGCAGAGGGCTGTGCACATACCTGCGGCCATCGTCATGGCAGTGCAGGGACTGGTCATTCTGTTTGTGGTGTCAAGCGACATCTTTTTAAGAAAACCGGGATATGCGGGGCAAATACTGCGTTCTATTTTTCCTAAGAAAGCGCAAGGGGAAGGCAGAGATACAAAATGGAAAACGTCCTGAATCAAGGTATCATCATCGGCATACTGGCCACGGGTGTTCGCCTGGCCACACCATTCCTGCTGGCTGCACTGGGGGAAATGTTTACCCAGCGCTCCGGTGTGTACAACCTGGGTATCGAAGGAATCATGCTTTTAGGCGCCTTTGTGGGCTTCTTCGGCACCCTGCAAACTGGAAATCCTATCTTCGGCATCATGGCCAGTATAGTAACAGGTGCGGCTATGGGATTGTTAATGGCCCTGGTGAGCGTTACCTTTAAGGCAGAGCAGGGCATTAGCGGCATCGGGCTGTACATGTTCGGCTGGGGTCTGTCCGGATTGCTCTTTCGCCTGTACGTGGGGGGCATCACCAGCATCAAGGGACTTCAGCCCGTAAAAATCCCTTTGCTGAGCGATATACCCTACCTGGGTCCGATACTGTTTCATCACAACGTATTGGTGTATCTGGCTTATTTACTGGTGCCCCTTGCCTGGTTTGTTCTTTGCCGGACTACCTGGGGGCTGAAAGTGCGGGCTGTGGGCACGAAGCCGGAAGCTGCCGATACTCTGGGGGTGAGCGTGGACGGTATCCGCTACCAGTGTCTGATTGTGGGCAGTGCCCTGGCCGGCCTGGCCGGAGCCTTCCTTACCATCGGACAGGCCAACATGTTTGCCGACAACATAACGGCCGGTAGGGGCTTCATCGCCATTGCCCTGGTCTATTTCGGGCGCTGGAGTCCCTGGGGCATTCTGGCGGGTTCGCTCCTTTTCAGTATGGCCGGCTCCTTCCAGAGCATGGTACAGGTGTTGGGCATCAATTTCCCCTATGAACTGGCTGTCATGCTGCCCTACCTGGTGACCATCGTCGCCCTGGCAGTATCCTTTGGACGCGTTTGGGCTCCGGCCGCGTTGGGCCGTCCGTACGATCGCGGCGCCAGAGGTTGATATAGAAAAAAGAAAAATCCAAGGAGGAGGAACGGATTGATGAAAAAGGTACTCGTAATACTGCTGGCCGCCCTGATTCTCTTTGCCTTTACCGGATGCGGCAGTAAAGAATCCGCCACAGACAAAAAAGAGGAAAAGATCCGCATCGCCCTGGTGCTGCCCAGCACCGTCGACGATATGGCCTGGAGCCAGTCCATGGTTGAAGGGTTGAAGGCGGTCCAAAAAACAATGGGTGAGGACAAAGTGGAGGTTGCCATCAGCGAAAAGCTGGGCAAGCCGGTGGATGCCGGAGCGGCCATACGCCAGTACGCAACTGAAAATTATGATATTATTTTAGCCCACGGTTCCCAGTACCAGAGTGTTCTGACCGAGATCGCCAAGGATTTCCCCGAAACAACCTTTGCTTACGGCTCTGGTTTTGGGACCGCACCCAATATATTTGCTTACGACCCTCAGGCCCAGGACGGGGGTTACCTGCTGGGTATACTGGCGGCTAAGATGACCAAATCCGGGGTGGTGGGCATTGTAGGTCCGGTGGAATCCGGCGACGCTGTGAAATTCAACTACGGAATTCAACAGGGCGTGGCCGCGGCCAACCCCCAGGCCAAGGTGAATATAGCCTATACCGGCTCCTTTAACGACATCGTCGGCGCGGGGGAACTGGCCAAGACCCATATGAACGCCGGCGCGGATATTCTGACCGGTTCATCCCAGCAGGCGGTGGGAGCTGCCCGGGCAGTGGCCGAAAAGCCCGGCAACTATTGGCTCTCTACCGATATGGACCAGAGCGGCATCGCACCTGACACGGTTCTGGCGTCCCAGGTATATAACTGGGAAAAGGTCATCAGCAAAATCATTGAATTAAGGAAGCAGGGAACCCTCGGCGGCCAGCACCTGGAGCTTACCTTTGCCGACGGAACCCTTGAGCTCAAATACAACAGCAAACTGGCGGACAAAGTTCCCCAGGACGTCAAGGACGCCGTGGAAAAAGCCAAACAGGAGATCATCAGCGGCAGTCTGAAAGTGGAATTGCCTCAGAAAAAATAATTAAAGGTGCTTTGAGATGACGTCATATATCGATCACCTGGAAATGCGCGGCATTACCAAGAGATTTCCCGGTGTTCTCAGCAATAACAATGTGAATATCCAGTTGGGGTCCGGCGAGGTACTGGCCATTTTGGGTGAAAACGGGGCAGGCAAGACCACCCTGATGAACATACTGTACGGGCTTTACCAGCCGGACGCCGGGGAAATATTGATCAACGGACACCCGGTGAAAATCAACTCGCCCCGGGAGGCCATCCGCCACGGGATCGGGATGGTGCACCAGCATTTTATGCTGGTGCCCACCCTTACCGTAAGCGAGAATGTGGCTTTAGGCCTTCCCTCGCCAAAAGGACCGCTGGTTGATTTGAAGACGGTGTCAAAACGGATAAAAGAATTATCCGGGGCTTATGGCCTGGCCATTAATCCCGACGCCTACGTCTGGCAGCTTAGTGTTGGTGAACAGCAGCGGGTGGAGATCGTCAAGGCGCTCTACCGGGGGGCTAATTTGCTCATCCTGG
>CBEULQ010000385.1:0-3631 GCA_965543975.1 uncultured Desulfocucumis sp.
AATTCCAGCACTGTTTTATCTCCCTGTTTGACCTTAATCCTGGACTCTTTAGTTGTATGCAGCAGCCCTTTCAACTGGCCCACAAATTCCTGACTACGGTCCTGGATACGGTTTGAAAAATTCTTTTCCCTTTCCTCAAGCTCAATCAGCGCCCCGACCAGATCTCCTCCGGCGGCATCCAAAGCCTGCTTGGCCTCGGCATAGGAAACGCCCAGCCGGGACCTGATCATATCTATTTTTTCCAGCTCGTTCAAATTTGTCACACCCCCGTCAAATTTTCCATTCTGCTAATATTTAACCCTTCAGGGGTCTTTTTTATTCACTGCCCGGGCTTCAGTCCCTTTCCAGCCAATCCAAAAATCTTATGGACTTCAATCTACTTTCCAGGTGGTACTGTATAAAACCACGCAGGGCATTTTTCATTTCTTTCTCCGTGCCGTCACCAATTTTTACACGGGCAAGCCTGTCCGGAGGCCACTTCATAATCAACTTCAAAACCTCCACCGTGTCCCGGTTCAATGAATATCTTGAAGTATGTCCGGCGGCACAGTCGGGACAGGTCAAACCGCCCAGCGCCGGAACCAGTGCAGCCCTTCCGGTACTGGCCTCCCTGCCGCAAGAAACGCAACTTTCCAGGTGAGGGCGGTAACCGGCCAGGCAAAGAAGCTTTAATTCGAAAGAACGCACAATAATACTGTCCCGTCCCCCCCCCAGCCTTCCATATGACTCCATAATCAGCTCAAAGATCCCGGGTGTAACCTCACCCTCGGCGGTGAAGACGTCAACCAGTTCGGCCATGTAACTGGCAAAGGCAAGGCCTTCCAGACTTTGCCGGAGCCCCTTGAAATATTCCATGCCCTCGCACTGTTCCACCGAGTCCAGCTCCCTGCCGCGCCTGATCTGAAATTTGCCGAATGTAAAGGGCTGAACCGAGCCCCTTTTTCTGCTGGAGGGTTTGTCCACCCCATGGGCAACCGCCTTGAATTTGCCCCTGACCCGGGAATACAACGTCAACACCCGATCGGCATCCCGCATGGAAACCGATTTTAGTACCAGAGCTTCCTCGGTGAAAAGGTTCATGGGTTTATCATTTCCTCTCAGCAGTATTAATTCAATTATATCCCTACAATAAAAAACATGAAACATAAGGAAAGGGGAAGAATGTCCCTATCTAATGAAAAAATCCGGGAGAATCCCGGACTTTTGTCATCTGGCTGAAGGTGTAATCCTTCTTATGATTTCCTTTATTTCATCGGTGAAGGATGATAACGGCTTTCCTTCGGCAATACCGGAGGCAACCCTTTTAATCCTGCTTACAATATCGGCGTCGGTGGAAACCAGCACATTTTTGATCCTGTTGTCGGCGTTTTTAACGACCCTGCCCACTTCAGTCTTGACATCATTGGTTTCCTTCTTTTCTATTCCTTTATCCATGTCCAGACCCACAATTGCAGTATTGCCTGAAAGCACCACCGTGGCCTTTTTAACTCCGTTAACCCCGGCAGCCCTATCCGCCAGTTCCCTGGCCAGCGCATTGGACTCGGCAGGCGACGCGGGCAGTGCCCTGTTCGGAGCCGGAGTGGTGGGCGCAGGAACCTGGTTGTCCTGCGGCGCGGGCTTTCTTGCAGCATTGCAGCCCAGGGCCGAAACCGATAGGGCCACCGCCAGTAACAGCATAATCCATAAGCGCATCCATCGCATGTCTCTCACCCCCTTCCGAACCAAAGGCTCACTTATATTATTGTCAGTCAGGTAGGAGGATATGTGTTTAAATGGTTACGGCACTTCCTTTTTTTGCACAACGGCTTTAAAATAGATTGGAGGTGTTTAAGATGCGAATAGTTGTCGCCATAACCGGAGCTACCGGGGCAATCTACGGCATAGCCGTACTTGAAGCCCTTAAATCCCTTGGGATCGAAACCCATCTGATATTAAGCGCCTGGGCATTGAGAACCATAGAACTGGAAACGGACTATTCCTTTAGACAGGTGGCGGAGCTGGCTACGGTTACCTACCAGCCGGATGACCTGACTGCGGGACCGGCCAGCGGATCCTTTTCCCATCAGGGAATGATAATCGCCCCCTGCAGCATGAAAACCCTGGCGTCCATAGCCCACGGCTATGCGGACAACCTCATTTCCAGGGCGGCGGACGTGTCCATAAAAGAAAAGCGCCCCCTGGTGCTTTTGGCCAGGGAAACGCCGCTAAGTGCCATACATCTGGAAAATATGCTTAAATTGTCCAGGCTGGGTGTTGTTGTAATGCCGCCCATACCTTCCTTTTACCAGCGCCCGGCCACAATCAGTGATATAATTCAGCAGACCGCCGGCAGGGCACTGGACCTGCTGGGCATTGAAAACAGCATTTTTCGCCGTTGGAACGGTATGGAGTAGTTACCAAGAGGCCGTTCAAAAACAAGCATGGCGCGAAAGGCGAAGCCGGCGAGCCTGACAAAGCAAGGCGCAGTTTTTCAACGGCCTCCTACAGCCATTTGTTAATCCGGAAAATCATATACATATAAAGCGAAACCCCCAGCAAACCGCCGGTAATGACCAGGGTGGAAAAGCCGCTTTCCTGGGCCGGAAGGGGGACGTTCATTCCGAAAAATCCGGTTACAAAGGTCAGGGGCATAAAAATGGTGGAAATAACCGTCAGAACCCGCATAGTCTCGTTTGTCCGGGCACTGATTACAGAATAATAGGTGGCCAGCGCGCCGTCCACCAGGGCGCCGAAACCGTCGATGGAGTCTATGATTCGTTCTATGTGGTCCACCAGGTCCAGATAATAAGGTTTGTTTTCCTCGTCTATGCTGAAGGAATACTGTCCGCTGGCATTGGTAAACATCCTTTTCTGCGGCATAATCGCCCGGCGCATAGATAAGATGGTTTTTTTCAGGCTTAAGAACTCTTCCGTAATTTCCTTGGTAGGCTGTTCGTAAAGGTCGTCCTCCAGTTCTTCAATCCTCTGGTTGATACGTTCCAACACCGGGAAATACATGTCGGTAATGCCGTCCAGGGTGGAATACAGGAAGAAATCCGGCCCCTTTTTCATTACATCCACCCGGTTGTTCAGGCAGTCCCTGGCGATACGCCCCAGGGTGGGCAGCGTGCGCCTGTGCAGGGTTACCACGTAATTCCTGCCGAGATACACGTTCAACTGCTCCAGTGAAATCTCTTCGTCGCTTTCTTCCTCATATCTCAGGGCATGCAGAGTGAAAAAATAATAATCCTCATAATTATCCACTTTGGCCCTGGGGCTGTAATGCATGCAGTCTTCCACGGTTAGGCTGTGAAAGTCAAACAGCCGGGCCACCTGGTTGATCTCCGCATCGGTAAAATTAAACAAGTCGACCCAGAGGAGGCTTTCCTTGTTGGCCAGCAGTTCCCTGGGTTTAAGTTCCACATCATGAATTATGCGGTTTTGTCCCGCATCGTAAAAATAAGTTTTTATCATCGGGTTCACCCCCCGAAATTTTAATTCATAGATCAGCCTCCTGGTAAAGTTTGAACGGAAATTTTACTCCTTAACAAACAAAACAGGTGGTATGGAAATATAAGTCAATCTACGTCGTGGGCACGGGTCATCCATTATACCACCCCCCGAAACAGCAAATGATTTATAAATAATCCGG
>CBEULQ010000386.1:0-3619 GCA_965543975.1 uncultured Desulfocucumis sp.
TGGTAACGCTATCCCACATTATTAAGCAAAACTTTAGAACCTTCCCCCTGTTTGGATGTTTGCCTTTTTGGATAAAAAAAAACCGGCATCTTTGCCGGTTAAGCAGTGATATAATGCTCTCTTCTGTGTTTTTCTACTTTTTACCCCACTCTCTTTCTCTTAACTCAATCCTGCGGATTTTGCCGCTGACAGTCTTTGGCAGCGACTCGACGAACTCAATCTTTCTCGGATATTTGTACGGGGCGGTTACTTTTTTAACATAGTCTTGCAATTCTTTTACCAGTTCGTCGGTAGGTTTATATCCGGAGGTAAGCACCACGAAAGCCTTAACAACCTCACCGCGCAATTCGTCAGGACTGGAAACCACCGCTGATTCAGCCACTGCATCATGCTCCAGCAGCGCGCTTTCAACCTCAAAGGGTCCAATGCGATATCCGGCGGCAAGAATAACATCGTCGGCTCGTCCCACAAACCACAGATAACCGTCCTTATCCTTGTATGCCCGGTCACCTGTGAGATACCAGTCACCCCTGTACACACCAGCGGTTTTCTCCGGGTTTTTCCAGTATTCCTTAAACAAGCCAACCGGACGCACGGGTTTTACCCTAATGGCGATGTCACCTTCAGTGTCGGGGGGCAAAATGTTTCCGTCCTCGTCAATGATCTGGATGTCAAAACCTGGTGAAGGTTTGCCCATGGATCCGAAGCGGGGCTCTATGCAAGGATAGCTGCCGGCCAAAAGCACCGTTTCAGTCTGACCGTATCCGTCTCTAATCGTAAGCCCGGTGGCATCCTTCCAGGTATCGATAACTTCGGGGTTCAGCGGCTCGCCCGCGCCCACGCAATGCCTTAAGGTCGGGTATTTATAAGCCTTGAGATCTTCCAGCACCAGCATCCGGTAGTTGGTGGGAGCGCCGCACATGGTGGTTATAGGGTATTGACTCAGTATTTCCAATGTTTTCTTGGTGTCGAAGCGTGCGCTGTGATGTACAAAAATGGCTGCGCCCATGTTCCAGGGGCCGAAGAAGGAACTCCAGGCGGCTTTTGCCCAGCCGGTATCACTGAGGTTCCAGTGGAGGTCATCCGGCCGCAGGTCAAGCCAGAAAGTACCGGTAATTTTATGACCGATGGGATAGGAGGCATGCGTATGTACGGTCATCTTGGGATAGCCGGTGGTGCCGGAAGTAAAGTATAATATGGCGTTATCGTCACTTCTGGTTTTTACTGTTTCAAACTGATCCGAAGCTGATGCGAAAAGATCGGCATAATTTGTCCAGCCATCTCTGTTATCTCCAACTATTATGCGTGATTTTACAGTGGGGCACTGATTAATGACTTCGTCCACTTTCGGAGCAAGTGCATTGTCGGTGATAACACATACTGCTTCGGAAGCCTGGAAGCGGTACAAAAGGTCCTTTGACGTCAACTGGGTTGTGCCGGGGCTGACCACAGCACCCATCCTCAGGCAGGCAATGTTCAACGCCCACCATTCAATCAGCCTGGGAAGAATGATTATAACAACGTCGCCCTTTTTTACGCCCTGGGCAGACAGCATATTGCAGACTTTCCTGGAATCGTCGCACAATTCCTTGAATGTTTTTTTTGCTTCATTGCCGAAGTCATCTATCCACCACATGGCAAGTTTGCTAGGGTCTGAAGCCCAGTTGTCCAGTACGTCACTGGCGAAGTTAAAATACTCCGGCACCTCCAGTTTAAATTCGGCATAGGTTTTGTCGTAGTCAGTCATATTGTGTTGGGCCATCTGCCAATCCTCCTTAAAATATAAAAGTATAAACGAAGGCGGGATTATGACGATATTAGAATTTCTATATTACCTGTATAACCCGCCGGACACTTATACTTTTAAAATGCAAATACTTTGCCAAGATTCAGACATTTGTAAATTCTCTCAATTTACAGGTCTTTTAAAGAATTCTGTGAAACTTTATAGCTATATCGATTAACCTAAAAATGTAAACAATAGTATATATAAAGAAGTAAAAATATGAGGCACACCCATTTTATTGGACCTGCCTCACACATGTAAACATTCGTTTACATGTCTTTTTTTATTGCAATTAAGCGATTTTCCAATATCATTTTTTTCCCGGCAACAACTAAGTAGGCGAATCAAGCTGTTTCAATCTCAGCCGCCCTTTCCCTGCCCAGATGTTTTATAGCCGATTCCCTCAGTTTATATTTTTGTATTTTACCGCTGGCCGTTGTGGGATAATTGTCAACGAATAACACAAAAGCGGGGATTTTAAATCTGGATATTTTTTCCTTGCAAAACTCTTTAATCTCTTCTTCCGTGGAAGTCTGGCCTTCTTTAAGCTGCACGAAAGCCACCACTTCCTCCCCATATTTTTCGCTGGGAACACCAACCACTTGAACATCCTTAATTTTCGGGTTGGTATATAGGAACTCCTCTATTTCCCGGGGATAAATGTTTTCCCCGCCGCGGATGATCATGTCTTTAAGACGTCCGGTTATTTTGCAGTAACCGTTTTCATCCATTACCGCCAGATCACCGGTATGCAGCCAGCAGTCCCCGTCAATGGCTGAAGCAGTTGCCTCCGGCATGTTATAGTAACCCTTCATCACATGATAACCCCTGGTGCATAGTTCTCCCTGCACCCCTGTGGAAGCTGTTTCTCCGGTTTCGGGATTTATTATTTTCACCTCTACGTTCGGCAACGCCCTGCCCACTGTACTCACCCTCAGCTCAATGGGATCATTGGTCCTGGTCATGGTGATTCCCGGAGAGGCTTCAGTCTGACCGTATGTAATACAAATTTCCCCGGCTCCCATTTTATTGACCACTGCTTTCATAACTTCAATGGGACAGGGCGCCCCTGCCATTATGCCGGTGCGCAGGGATAAGGTATCGTAATTTTTCTTTTCCATTTCCTCCAGTTCTGCAATAAACATGGTGGGAACCCCGTGCAGGGCCGTGCACCTTTCCTTCTCCACGGTTTCAAGCACCCTCACCGGATTGAAAGCCACCACCGGAACCATTGCCGCGCCGGACACAACACAGGTCAATGTACCTAAAACACAGCCGAAACAGTGGAAAAAAGGCACCGGGATACACAAACGGTCATTTTCGGTAAATGCCATACATTCCGCAAGGCTGAAAGCATTACCTATAAGATTGGTATGTGTCAGCATAACACCCTTGGGAAATCCCGTTGTGCCCGAGGTATACTGCATATTGATAACATCATGGGGATCCATTGAATTTTGTCTTGTCAGTAATTCATCATCAGTGATTTCTTCAGCCAGAGCCAAGATATCATCCCAGTTATACATGCCGGGCAATTTTTCCTTACCGATAAAAACAACATTTTTTAATAGAGGAAGTTTTACGGATTGAAGCTGACCCGGCTGGCATTGATTAAGCTCCGGGCAGAGTTCATAAATCATGTCCAGATACTCCCTACCCTTTATCCCCTCAATAAGTAAAAGAGTGGTGGAATCAGACTGCCTTAACAGGTATTCCAGTTCAAAAGTCCTGTAATTGGTGTTTACCGTTACCATCACGGCACCCATCTTTGCACTGGAAAACTGGGTCAGAACCCATTCGGGAACGTTGTTTGCCCATATGGAAATGTTTTCA
>CBEULQ010000387.1:0-3593 GCA_965543975.1 uncultured Desulfocucumis sp.
GTGTCAGGCTGACAGGGATAAGAGTGATGTGTATGTTATTGTGCAATAAGTGATTTTGGCAGCGGGTTTGTGATATCAGTGTCATAATAATTTATTGAAAAGCCATTTAAACTGTCTGTGTCCGGACAGCGGGTGGCTTTGTTGCTTTTGGGATGCGGTAAGCATAAGCAATGCTGGGAGGGCTGGTTTTATGGATTTTTTGAAAAAAAACATTCCTATAATTAATACCATCAGTACATATAAAAAGGAATATTTCAGGTTCGATTTTATTGCGGCCCTTACGGTGGCGGTGGTGGCCCTGCCGCAATCCATGGCCTATGCCATGATTGCGGGGGTGGATCCGGCTTACGGCCTTTATTCAGCCATTGTTTTGGCCATTTTGGGTTCCATGTTCGGGAGCTCCAACCATCTGGCCACTGGTCCCACCAACGCCATTTCTCTGCTTATTTCCAGTTACATGGCGGTTTATCTGGGACAGGGTAATTTTTTGGCCACACTATTCCTGCTGACCTTCATGGTGGGAGCTATACAGTTTGCTATGGGTGCTTTAAAACTGGGCAAACTTGTCAACTATGTCTCGCACTCCGTAATTGTAGGGTTTACCGCCGGGGCGGGGGTTATAATAGCCCTGGGGCAGCTTAATGCCCTGTTGGGAATATCTCTTCCAAAAGGAAAGCATTCCACCATGGAGAAGGTCATGATGACCTTCGATAATATAGATAAAATGAATTATTATGCCCTGCTGCTGGGTATATTCACCATCCTGGTGATAATAGTCTCCAAAAGGATAAACAAAAACATCCCCGGAGCGCTGCTGGGAATTATATTCTCGGTGGTGCTGGTTATGTTCATGGGACTGGATAAATACGGAATTAAACTGGCGGGTGCGATACCCTCGGCGATACCTCCCTTCAGCATGATCAGCTTGAACCTCGAAAGCATGAACGCCCTATTCGGAGGGGCTATGGTAATAGCTGTTATCGGCCTGGTGGAGGCGGTATCCATTTCAAAGGCCATTTCCGCCCAGACTATGCAAAAAATTGATCCCAACCAGGAATTTATAGGACAGGGCATTGCCAATATGGGGGGGGCTTTCTTCGGCTCCATTGCCGGTTCCGGTTCCTTTACACGCTCGGCCATTGCCTTCCAGAACGGCGGGATGACCCGCCTCACCGGGGTTATGACTGGTATTGTTATCCTGGTTATTCTGATGTTCTTCGCCCCCTTTGCCAAATATATCCCTAATGCCAGCCTGGCCGGAGTCATCATGGTGGTAGCCTACACCATGGTTGATAAAAATGCGGTTAGCAAGGTTTTCAAGTCCAACAGAAACGATGCTATCGTCATGACCATTACATTTATCGCCACAATTCTTGCCCCTGAACTGGAATATGCAATTTATTCAGGAATTGCCATATCCATTCTGCTATATCTTAAGGAAACCGGAGCTGCCAGTGTGGTAAGGCTTGCCCCAATGGGCGGCAGCCCCGGGCAATTAGTAGAGTACCATACCGCCTGCGGTAACGGTCAACCGGTCAATTCCACCATTTCCGTAGTGCAACTGGACGGTAACCTATATTTCGGCTCTTCTGCGGACCTGGAACACAAATTAAATGGCGCTTACTCAGATGCCAGGGTATTAGTGATCAAATTTACCGGGGTTACCATGATGGATATAACATCCCTTGAGGTTATTGAAAGTTTTATAAACAGGGTTATGAAGGAAGATAAAAAAGTGCTTCTATGTGACGTCCGCCCTTCAATAAAAAGGATGATGGAGAAAAGCCATATAATATCCATGGTGGGGGAAGGGAATGTATTCGTCGTCGAGGAAGAAGTGCTGGCTTCATCGGCAAAGGCACTGGAAAAGGCCGATGCCTGGCTAAGGGGAGAAATCGACATCGATTTCGGGCTGGGGAAAAAGGTTTCGCCGCCTTCATCCCAGCCAGTTGGTTAGCCTTTGAAATCACATAAATATAAGGGTAAGAGCAAAAAACAGCCTTGAACGGCTGTTTTTTCTGCTTTAATGAATCTGACCGGCAAGTTGTAACAGGGGAGCAATGATAATCGCCTTTAAAACCGGAATACATATAAAAAAAACAATAATTCCGCAATTAACATGTAAACTGTTTTACTACACAGAAATTCAGGATAGGATATAAATGAGCTGTTGATCCCCGGCCTTCGAGGACGGGGTCTTACAGGCTGTTAGCGAGATAAAGGAAATAACAAAGGAGGGAGACATCATGACAACCTGGGCAAAAACTGAACGACTGCCTGTGCATCATTTATTACTGTGTCTTAGCTGGGATTCGGCAAAAAAAATTATAATGGGTGCAATTATAATTTTAGCCCATTCCATGATGACTTCCTTACCCGGCCCTGCCTACCGGATAATAAAAACATGGATTAAAGTATGCAATATTGTGGAACGTAAGATAGTCAGGCTATACTGAAAAAAAGATTCCTCCGGGAATCTTTTTTATCTGGTTATCTGGAGGATACGGCATGTTCTTTGGCGAAAGGCTATATTAAGGTTAGGGGACACACCTCTATTTGGGGTAAGTCTATAGGGTCTGAGGAATGTCCCCAACGTATGTCAGGGGACACACCTTCTTATGTTAGCCTAATTCCAAACTTCTAAACAACTTCACGAAGGAATGTCCCCAATTGAGGTGAAAAAGATTTGTCATATGAATCTTTAAAAGGCAGCGACGCTTCGGCAAAAGATGTTGCCGCCAGGTTTCTGGAAGTAATATATAATGAGGATGCCGCTTCTTTCTGGGGTCTTCTGGACAGCCAGGGAAAAGGCTACTTTCTTGGCCTGTGGTCTTATGTATTGCCCAATATCAGCCTTGCCACCATCATCAGTCTGTCCCAGGAACCCGGATTTATTAGCGACACCATGGGCTCAGTGGTCAGGGAACTGAAAAAGAACTTGTCGGAGCTTTTTGAGATGCCCGCTATAGGGGAAGTAATATACGATGACGGGCTTCATGCCAGGGTTGTTGTAGAGCGGGAAGACGGTGGCGGAATTGGAGACCAGGAAGATTCGCCGGAATACATTCCGCTGGTTATGGAACTTGCCTCGCCGGGAGAGACAAACGGGGCGGATCCGGCTTTTTGAGATGCCCGCTATAGGGGAAGTAATATACGATGACGGGCTTCATGCCAGGGTTGTTGTAGAGCGGGAAGACGGTGGCGGAATTGGAGACCAGGAAGATTCGCCGGAATACATTCCGCTGGTTATGGAACTTGCCTCGCCGGGAGAGACAAACGGGGCGGATCCGGTTAAAATTACGTCCGCCAATCTCACTTGCTGGAAAATAGACACCTTGAAATGCCTGCGTTTTTACAGCAATGTAGCCCAGGTTTGAACCGTTCAGGCTAGAATCTTAAAAACGCTGACAAATATTCTATTTAAGGAAGGTTGGGGAGTATGCCGGAGGAAAAGGAGTATCAATTGGAACTGCCTGAAGAAGCTGTTCGCAAATTGGAGGATTACGCAAGAAAAACAGGCCAGTCGGAGGAATTTCGAGTCCAAGATCTACAAGTTCATCAGTTGCTATTATTGCCGGACCGCCTGTATCTGT
>CBEULQ010000388.1:0-3590 GCA_965543975.1 uncultured Desulfocucumis sp.
TAACGGCCTGTAAGACCCCGTCACCTTCTCGAACCCAAGGCTCACTTATATTATCTTTAAAAGCTGTTTTAATCTATAGCAATGAACATGTATTATATATAGTATCAATATTAGTAATTTAATTTTTATAACTATGGTAAAAATCATAGCTGGTTGAAGTTCATTAGTTTAATGGCGGAGGAAGAGGAATGTGGCCCGATAAAAATTGGCGGCACTGGCGGTTGGTGGCCAAACTGGACCCGGACAAGCCGATAACCAGGGAGATACTTTCAGTAATAAAACACCCGGGTTTTAATGCTGTGGTGGTGGGAGGCACCCAAGGAATAACCTTTGATAACAGCTTCCGTCTGTTTGAAGTTATTAGGTCCTCGGGTTACACCGGCCAGCTGGTCCAGGAGATTTCAAACCCCGCCGCTGTGGTTGCCGGGGTTGACGCTCATTTTATACCTTTTGTGATTAATGCCGGTGATAAGAAATGGTTTTCCGATTATTACCTGGAGGCGGTTAAAAGCTTCGGGAAGCTGATAGACTGGGGGAGAGTGCTTACGGAGGGCTATATAATTTGCAACCGCAATTCTGCTGCGGCCAGGCTCACAGAGGCCGGGGAGGTAGGATTGGACGATGCGCTGGCGTATGCGGCCATGGCGGAGGGGATTTACAACTTTCCGTTATTGTACATAGAATATAGCGGCCGGTATGGCGATCCGGCCCTGGTAAAGGCGGTTTCCGGCAGTCGCAGAAAAATCCATCTGGTATATGGCGGGGGAATATCGGATGTTGCCAAGGCGCAAGCTATCGCCGGTTTAGTAGATACATTGATAATAGGGAACGTACTCTATGATGATTGGCGGAGCGCCCTGGAAATAGCCCGTTTTATTCATGATAGCTTCCAATGCGGCAACAATACGGAGTAAATAGGGAAATAAGCTATTTTACATCGTGTCTTGGGTTTTCGTGTACAATTTTAATGGCCTGGTAAATCCTAGCAAAAACTTCGGTCCTTCCACCCAACCGCTGATAATCAACACTTGTAATAATCGAACCCTTTTCAGAACCCACGTAGTGGGGGGGGAGATAGTTCAGGGCCAGGGCCACTATGTCATCCAGGCAGCGCTGACAGGTGCAAACGTTATTTACTCTTTGCTGATACGATTTCAAAGCTTCGGGGAATAGTTCCCTGACGGCGATTTCTGTACAATTAACCACCATGGGTTTCATCCTTTCCTTTCATTTTTTAATACTGCTATTTCGTCATGCAATGTAGAATAATACTATCAAAAATGAATAAAATCCTCCTTGTACCTCGCCATTATAATGAGGCAGGCTTGAAAAATAAAGCCTGCCTCATTATAAAATTAATTCAATTTTAGCTAAACGAGTTCACTTTTACCATGTATACACCATTTGGCAATCAAGCATAAATTATTGTCTTCCGGTTACCAGGGAGTTTACTACCGTGGGATCCGCCAGGGTGCTGGTGTCACCCAGCTGGTCCACTTCGCCGGCGGCTATCTTTCTCAGAATCCTTCTCATTATCTTACCGCTCCTGGTTTTAGGCAGGGCGTTGGAGAAATGAATTTTGTCCGGCGAGGCGATGGGACCGATCTCCTTACGCACGTGGGTCACCAGCTCTTTTTTCAATTCATCAGTGAACTCAATGCCCTCTTTCAGGGTTACATAGGCATAGATGCCTTCTCCCTTGATATCGTGCGGAAATCCCACAACCGCCGCTTCGGCAACTTTGGGGTGAGCCACCAGGGCGCTTTCCACTTCGGCAGTGCCAAGCCTGTGTCCGGAAACGTTAATTACGTCATCTACACGGCCCATCAGCCAGAAATAGCCGTCCTCGTCCTTGCGGGCGCCGTCACCTGTAAAGTATAAGCCGGGATATTGTACAAAGTAAGTGTTTTTAAATCTTTCCGGGTCGCCGTACACGCCGCGCATGATACCCGGCCAGGACTTTTCAATTACCAGGTAGCCGCCCTCGTTGACATCTGCCTCGCTGCCGTCCTGACGGATGACTTTGGGCTTTAAGCCGAAGAAGGGCAGTGTGGCCGAACCGGGCTTGGTGGGAACAGCGCCGGCCAGTGGTGTGATTAGTATGCCGCCGGTTTCTGTTTGCCACCAGGTGTCCACAATCGGGCATTTTTCCTTGCCAATTACGGTATGGTACCATACCCAGGCCTCGGGGTTGATGGGTTCGCCCACCGTGCCCAGCAGTCGCAGGCTGCTCAGGTCCCTGCCCTCCGGCCACTTGTTGCCGTCCCTCATCATCGCCCGCAAGGCGGTGGGTGCGGTGTAAAAGATATTGACGCCGTATTTTTCCACGATCTGCCAGAAGCGGTCAGGCTGGGGATAGTTCGGTACACTTTCATACATCATGGATGTAGCGCCGGCTGAGAGGGGACCATAGACGATATAGCTGTGGCCGGTTACCCAGCCGATGTCCGCCGTGCACCAGAAGACGTCTTCATCACGGTAATCGAAGATATATTTGAAAGTTGTGGTTACGTAGGTCAGGTATCCGCCGGTGGTGTGCAGCACGCCCTTGGGCTTGCCGGTGCTGCCGCTGGTGTACAGGATGAAGAGGGGATCTTCCGCATCCATGACTTCCGGTTCACAGTCCTTGGAAGCCGTGGCCATCAGGTCATTCCAGTAAAGGTCGCGCCCTTCCACCATGTTGCATTCTTTTTCAACCCGGCTCACCACTACGCAGTGTTTCACATCGGGGCACTGGGCAATGGCCTTATCGGCATTGTCCTTCTGAGGGAGCAGTTTGCCGCCCCGGAAGCCGTAGTTGCTGGTGATCAGCACTTCGGCTCCAGCGTCTAAAATCCTGTCCCTCAGCGCCTCGGGGCTGAAGCCGCCGAATACTATGCTGTGGATGGCGCCGATCCGGGCGCAGGCCATCATGGCGATAGCCAGTTCGGGAATCATTTGAAGATATATGGAGACCCGGTCTCCTTTTTTCACCCCCAGGCTCTTCAGCACGTTGGCAAACTTGCAGACTTCCCGGTGCAATTCGCCATAAGTATAAGTACGGCTTTCCTCCAGAGGCTCGCCCTGCCAGATGATGGCCGCTTTGTTTCTCCTCCAGGTGTTTAAGTGACGATCCAGGCAGTTGTAGGTGACGTTCAGTTTGGCGCCCTGGAAATAATTGATAACCCCGTTTACGAAGTCGTACTCTTCAACCGTTTCCCATTTCTTGAACCAGCTGATGTGCTCTTCCGCCATCTCAGCCCAGAATTCATCCGGCTGCTCGATTGATTTTCTGTACATATCATCGCGCATCTGCCTGCTGTTGATCCGTGCCTTTTTCACAAACTCCTTTGACGGCTCAAATTTCCTATTTTCGGTCATTAAATTCTGTACGCTGCCGCTTTTTTCTTCTGCCATTTGTGAACCTCCTTAATATTTAATCTTAATTAAGAATAAAAATTAGACCGTAATGCTAAAGTTTATCATGTCAAAGTAACAATAACCATCCGCACTTTGTAAGCATTTTTTTATCATCTACCGTTTTTCCTATTGCCACCTCCGTTCCAGGCTTGTCCCGCATAAGTTGCTTATGTATAATTAACAGAGAAATC
>CBEULQ010000389.1:0-3583 GCA_965543975.1 uncultured Desulfocucumis sp.
ATAGCAAAGGCGCTTTTTGAATGGATCAAAAAGCGCCTTTATCAGTTTTTATATTCACCGTTGAATTATGGGCAAAGGCGCTTTAGGAGGGAGTAGACTCTCTTCCCGGAGCGCCTTTTTCTGTTGTTTGACATAAGCCGGAAAACAGAGGTGGATAAATATGCGGATGGTTTTAAAATTGCGTTGCGCCCCTGCGGAAAGGTTTAAAACCTATAAATTCTAAGCAAGGGTGCTTACAAGGGAGCAATGTTGCTCCGCCCTTGCCTCATGGACTATTAATAAAACGGGTTACTATGTTTTACACCGCGGCCGAACAGTGGCGCCGACTTAAGGTCGTGGTGATTAAGATATAAAATATATCAAGGAGGTAGAAAACTATGAAAATATCAAAAGTGAAAGTCGGCTTTATAATCTGGGCGATGCTGGTTCTTCTGGCCATACCGGGTATAGCCCTGGCAGACGATCCGGTGGCGGACACCGGGGATACCGCATTTATCATGCTCTGTTCCGCTCTGGTTATGCTCATGGTCCCTGGCTTGGCGCTTTTCTACGGTGGCATGGTGCGCAAGAAAAATGTTTTAAACACAATAATGATGAGCATCGCCGCGATGTGCATCATATCAGTACAGTGGGTTCTGTTCGGTTACTCCCTGGCTTTTGGTCCGGATGTCAGCCATCTGGTTGGTAATCTTAGCCTGGCAGGGTTGAGTGGAGTAGGCCAGGCGCCCGCCGAAGGCAGCACGATTCCTCACTTTGTATTTATGGTCTTCCAGTTGATGTTTGCAGGTGTTACCGCAGCCATTATTTCCGGTTCCGTAGCTGAGAGGATGCGTTTCCCCGCTTTTATACTGTTCGTATTGCTGTGGTCCACCTTCGTTTACGATCCCCTGGCGCACTGGGTATGGGGCGCCGATGGCTGGTTGTTGAATTATGGAGCTCTTGACTTTGCCGGCGGTACCGTGGTGCATATAAGTTCGGGTGTTTCGGGTTTGGTAGCGGCTCTGGTTCTGGGCAAGCGCAAAGGTTACGGCAGCGAGCCCATGGCTCCTCACCAACTTCCCTTTACTGTTCTGGGCGCGGGTTTGCTCTGGTTCGGATGGTTCGGCTTTAATGCAGGCAGCGCTCTGGCTGCCAGCGGCCTTGCCGCCAGCGCATTTGTGATGACCAACACGGCTGCTGCCGCTGCTGCTATTTCCTGGGTATTAGCCGAATGGCTGCATCATGGCAAACCAACCATGCTGGGAGCTGCCAGTGGAGCCATAGCCGGCCTGGTGGGCATTACTCCGGCAGCAGGATTTGTCACTCCGCTGTCCGCAATTGTAATAGGCCTTGTGGCCGGGGTTGTCTGCTACCTGGGTGTCAGTGTTATTAAAAAGAAATTCGGTTACGACGATTCCCTGGACGCCTTCGGCGTACACGGTATCGGTGGAATGTGGGGCGCCATAGCCACCGGTATATTCTGCACCACTGCCGTCAATGAAGCAGGTGCGGACGGTTTATTATACGGCAACGCAGCCCAGGTCGGAACCCAGCTTGTGGGAGTCCTCGCAACCATTGCCTTTGCCGGAATAGCTACCTTCATAATTCTTAAAGTTGTGGGGCTGGTGTGCAAACTGAGAGCCAACGATGAAGAGGAAGAAGTCGGTCTGGACCTTACCTTACACGGAGAGGATGCCTATCCGGATATAGTGGGTGGTACAATTCTGGGCGGCAAGTACAGCACAACTCCGGAAATGGCAATGTACAGCACTACTCTGAAAACCAATTAATACTTATTCGGTAAGGAACATTCTTTAATCAATAAAAGTTAATGAATAATCAACTAAAATACGGGGGATCCATAAAATTGGGGACATTCCTTCGTGAGTAAGATTTAAAATAATATTTTGTTTAAGCAACCGAAGAGGATGTGCCCCTTATCCTAAAAAGGAGGTTAATCCATGAAGAAGGTTGAATGCATACTGCGTCCCGGTAAGCTCGAAGAAGTTAAGGACGCGCTTAGCCAATACGGAATTAAGGGTATGACTGTTTACCAGGTCATGGGCTGCGGCCTGCAGGGCGGCAGGAAAGAAGTATACCGCGGCACGGAACTGACCATAAATCTGCTACCCAAGATAAAAATGGAAATTGTTGTTGCTGACAAGGACGCAGACGAGATAGTGAAGATTATTACCAAGACGGCAAATACCGGTCAGATTGGAGACGGGAAAATATTTATCAGCCCGGTAGAAAATGTTGTCAGAATACGCACCAGTGAAATGGGCGAAAACGCAATATAGCGGTCAGGGGACACACCTTCTAGTGTTAGCGAAATCCTTATTTCTTGACGATTTCGGAGGGATTGTCCTAAACAAGGAATGGGATACACCTTCACGAAGGAATGTCCCCAATATAGATATAACAGTGTTGTTATAAAATGGGCATTGGCGCCCCGGCTTCGGGAGGATAACCTCCTCCCCGAAATCTGGGGCGTCATTTTTTAAATATGTTGGCGATGTGGCTAATTGTTAGCAGGCGAGGACGCCTTGGTCAAATATCCAAGGTGTCCTTTTTATTGCAACTTTCAGTCAAATTGATAAGGTCAGGGGACACACCCTCTTGTGTTGGCTAAATTCCTTAAGTCTAAACAATTTTGGGAAGGAATATCCCAATTTATGTAAGAGGATGCACCTTCTTGATTGACTAAAATCCATGCTTTTAACGGTTTCAAGAAGGAATGTCCCCAAATTAATTAAAGCGAGGAGGTTTTATTATGAGACAGCTTGCTATTTATGGCAAAGGCGGCATAGGCAAATCTACCACCACTCAGAACACGGTGGCTGCCCTGGCCGAAATGGGGAAAAAGGTAATGGTGGTGGGCTGCGATCCCAAGGCTGACTCCACCAGGCTCTTGCTCCACGGCTTAAATCAGAGAACCGTACTGGACACACTGAGGGACGAAGGCGAGGATATTGATCTGGAAGACATCATGAGGCCGGGCTATGGCAACACCAAATGCGTGGAGTCCGGTGGACCGGAACCAGGTGTGGGCTGCGCCGGCAGGGGTATTATCACTTCTATTAACCTGCTGGAGTCACTGGGAGCCTATACTGATGACCTGGACTACGTATTTTATGACGTGTTGGGCGACGTTGTCTGCGGCGGTTTCGCCATGCCCATCCGGGAAGGCAAAGCCAGGGAAATATATATTGTGGCCTCGGGCGAGATGATGGCTATGTATGCGGCCAATAACATCTGCAAGGGCATTCAGAAGTTTGCCACCACCGGTGTCGTCAGACTGGGGGGCATTATTTGCAACAGCCGTAAAGTGGATAATGAATACGAGATGTTAAAGGCCTTTGCTGAGGAACTCGGCTCCCAGCTGATTCATTTCGTACCCAGGGACAATAATGTGCAGAGGGCTGAAATCAACAGGAAGACGGTTATTGACTGGGACCCGTCCGCTGACCAGGCCGACGAATACAGAACCCTGGCAAAAAATATTGACAACAACGACATGTTTGTAATTCCCAAACCCATGGTGCAGGACCGCCTGGAAGAACTCCTGATGGAATACGGAATTCTTGACTAAGAGTGTGCGAAT
>CBEULQ010000390.1:0-3582 GCA_965543975.1 uncultured Desulfocucumis sp.
AGTGCTGCCAGGGAAACCCAGAGCCCTGGCTATTAGAGACAGGTCCAGCAGATCCTCCGCAGGCCAGCTGCTGATCATCTCCAATATGCTTTCAGGTGATTTCCCTTCCGTCATTACCGCATAATAATCCTGAATAACCAGCAGTCCTTCATCTTCCACGTTGGCCACCAGTTCTTCCATCTGCATGGTTATTAGCCTGCCCTCAACCCCCAACTCACTGATATACCGCTCTATTTCTTTTACAACCCGAAGCACCATTTCAACTCTTTGAATGGCCTTGGCAACATCAAAAAGGGTTACCGCTTCCTCAAACTCCAGTATGCTTAAATCCACCAAGACCCGGTCCAGCACGTTTCTATATTTTTCCAGGGTCTGTATGGCCTGGTTGGCTTTGGTCAGAATTACACCCAAATCTCTAAGAACATACTTTATGTTGCCTTTATAGACGGTTATCACGCCTCGCCGCTGGGAAATGGAAATAACCAGGGAATCGGTCTGTTTGGCAACACGCTCGGCTGTCCGGTGCCTTATGCCTGTTTCACTGGACGGAATGCTCAGATTGGGAACAAGCTGGGTATTGGCAGCATTAATTTGCTTTATGTCTCTTGATAATATGATAGCTCCGTCCATTTTAGCCAGCTCATATAAATTGGCGGGGGTAAAGGGAGCATTTACTGCAAAGCCGCCCTCGGAAATCTCCATAATTTCCGGTCCGTCACCTATAACTATAAGTGCCCCGGTTTTTGCCTTCAATATGCTCTCCAGTCCTTCCCGCAGGGGTGTTCCCGGAGCCACTGTTCTTAATACCCTTAAGAGCCTGTCTTCCAAATTTCTCCCTCACCCTCGAACTATAGAGCAATTTCCAGTGCCTCGGCCAGTGTATTGGCTTTATATATGTTTATAGACTGCATTGCTGCAATTTCTTCGGGAATTTTTTGATCCGGAACAATACAGTTTTTAAATCCCAGCCTGGCAGCCTCCACTATCCTTTTTTCAAGATATGATACCGGTCTAATCTCCCCGGTCAATCCTATCTCACCCATGGCCACCAATCCCTCTCTAACGGGTATATCTCTGAAGCTGGATGCCAGGGCCAAGGCAATGCCCAGGTCGACAGCGGGTTCATATAATTTGGCCCCACCCACGGCGTTAACATAGGCATCCTGACCGCTTAAATTTAATCCAACCCTTTTTTCCAGCACGGCCAGAATCAGGACCACCCTGTTATAGTCCAGACCGGCCGTCATTCTCCGGGGTGTGCCGAATCCCGTGGGAGAAACCAGCGCCTGAATTTCCACCAACAGGGTCCTGCTTCCCTCCACATTGGGTATGACAACGGAACCAGCCACATTTCCGTCCGGATGATTCATCAAAAACAGTTGGGAAGGATTATGCACCTCGGCCAGCCCGCCGCCCTCCATCCGGAAAATACCTATTTCACTGGTGGAGCCGAATCTGTTTTTGACACCTCTCAAAATTCGGTAGGAATAATGAGTATCCCCTTCGAAATATACCACCGCGTCGACCATATGCTCAAGCACCCTTGGCCCCGCCAACATGCCCTCCTTGGTAACATGACCTACCAGGAAAACAGATGTACCCGAAGTCTTGGCCAGGCGCATCATTTGTGCCGCACATTCGCGAACCTGGCCTACGCCGCCCGGCACAGAAGGCAAGTCGGCTTTATATACCGCCTGAATGGAGTCGACGACCACCAGATCCGGGCGTATTTCCTTGATGTTACCGTCAATAACATCTATATCGGTCTCAGCAAGCAAATAAACAGATTCTTTGGATAAACCCAAACGGGAAGCTCTCATTTTAACCTGATGGGCAGATTCCTCGCCTGTGGCGTATAACACTTTTTTTCCTGTATATCCCACCCTACCGGTCATCTGAAGCAACAAGGTGGACTTTCCAATGCCGGGATCGCCCCCAAGCAGAATAAGGCTGCCCGGAACAATACCCCCTCCCAGCACCCGGTCAAGTTCAGTGATGCCTGAAGAAAAACGTTCTTCACCAGCCGGAGGTATTTCCGCTAAGGGCACAGCTCTGGAAACCCGTTCTTTTATTTTATGGGAAACAATGGCAGTTCTCTCTTCCACCAGGGTATTCCACTCACCGCAGCCGGGGCAGCGGCCCAGCCATCGTGAACTGATATAACCGCAGCTTTGGCAGCTGTAACGGAATTTTGCAACCATATCTATAAAAACCCTTATCATTAATAATTCTTTTTATTATATCATTTCATTAAAACAGTTCTCAATATGCTAACCGGCAAAATTAACCATTATATTACAAAAAATGCATGGTTATATATACCCCCGGCCAACTCCGGCTAAAAGATAAATCCGCCGGATTTTCTGCCCTACCGGCGGATTTATCTCGCTAATGACCTGTCGCATCACGAAAACCGGCTATTATTTTGCGGTAAGAAAAACCATCTGGTTATCCCGGGCGTCGACAACAATTTTATCAGATTTATTAAACGCCCCTTTTAACATTTCTTCAGATAGCCGGTCTTCTATTTGCCGTTGAATAGCCCGGCGTAGCGGGCGGGCCCCGTAGGTTTCGTCAAATCCTTCCCTGGCCAGCAATTCCTTGGCCGCATCGGTTACCTCTATTTCCATACCGTGGTCGCTTAGCCTGTCAGCCACGTCTTCCAGCATTAAGCTCACAATTTCTTTGATGTGTTCCGCAGCAAGGGAATGGAAGACTATAATCTCATCCACACGGTTTAAGAATTCCGGTCTGAATGTCCTTTTCAACTCATCCATTACCTTGGATTTCATGTTTTCATAGCCGACTTCCTGTTGGTTTCCGGTTCTAAACCCCATGGTGGTTTCCCGACGGATAGTGTTTACTCCCACATTGGATGTCATAATTATTACAGTGTTTCTAAAATCCACCGTTCTGCCCATAGAATCGGTAAGGCGTCCATCTTCCAATACTTGCAAAAGTATATTAAAAACATCAGGGTGGGCTTTTTCTATTTCGTCCAGCAGCACTACTGAGTATTGCTTGCGACGGACAGCCTCGGTAAGCTGGCCTCCCTCTTCGTATCCCACATATCCCGGAGGAGCGCCTACCAGCCTGGACACGGCGAATTTCTCCATATATTCGCTCATGTCCAGGCGGATCATGGCATCCTCGTCGCCGAACAGCGCCTCCGCCAGTGCCCTTGCCAGTTCTGTTTTACCGACCCCGGTAGGTCCCAGGAAAATAAACGATCCAACAGGTCTTTTAGGGTCTTTCAACCCCGCCCTGGCCCTTCTCACAGCCCTGGAAACCGCCCTTACAGCTTCATCCTGGCCTACCACTCTCTGATGCAGCACTTCTTCCAGCTTTAAGAGCCTTTCGCTTTCTCCCTCGGCTAGTTTCTTCACTGGAATGCCGGTCCAACTGCTAACAATGTGAGCGATATCTTCCTCCGTTACGCTGAGTTCCTTATTCTGCTGGTTTTGTCTCCAATTCTGCCTAGTCTCTTCCAGTTCCTCCTTGAGTTTAAGCTCCTGGTCCCTGAGTTGGGCCGCCTTTTCAAACTCCTGGTTGTTGATGGCTGCTTCCTTTTCTTTGCGGGTT
>CBEULQ010000391.1:0-3576 GCA_965543975.1 uncultured Desulfocucumis sp.
AAATAAATATACTGGACACTCCCGGCCACCAGGACTTCAGTGAAGACACCTACCGTACTTTGATGGCCGCAGACAGCGCGGTAATGGTGATTGACGCGGCAAAGGGCGTGGAGGAACAAACTAAAAAGCTGTTCCATGTCTGCAGGGCCAGGGGAACTCCCATTTTCACCTTTATTAACAAACTTGACCGGCATGGCAAAGAGCCTCTGGATCTTTTAGATGAAATAGAAAAGGTGTTGGTTATAAATTCGTACCCCATGATCTGGCCTATCTGCATGTTAAATGAATTCATGGGATTATTTGACCGATTCTACTCTAAGATTGATCTTTATTCCAGTCAGGGGCACGGCCAGACAATTATCCCTTCAAGGGTCGGCGACATTACCGATACGGCTTTTGCGCAAGTATTAAATCAAACACAGTATGAAAAGCTTAAAGAGGACATTGAATTGCTTGATCTGGCCGGTGATACCTACGACACTGATTTAATCAGAAGCGGGGAACTGACACCGGTATATTTTGGGAGTGCCCTTACCAATTTTGGGGTGGGTTACTTTTTGAGCTCTTTTATCAATCTCGCTCCTCCTCCCCGGGAAAAATCAACATCCATGGGTGTTATAAAGCCTGAAAACGAAGAATTCTCGGGTTTCATTTTTAAGATACAGGCTAACATGAACCCCGCCCACCGGGACAGGATTGCCTTTATCCGCATTTGTTCCGGTGTTTTCAGAAGGGGTATGGTGGTTAAACATGTTCCCTCCGGCAAAAGCATACGTTTATCCCAGTCCAAAGAATTCTTCGCCCAGGACGGCACAATTATCGATGAAGCTTATCCCGGCGATATTATAGGCCTTTTTGACCCCGGCATTTATCGCATTGGGGACACTTTAACCGGGGGAAGCAGTTTTGCTTACGAAGCCATCCCACAATTCCAGCCCGAATTTTTTGCCAGGGTACACCTTAAGGATGCCATGAAAAGGAAACAGTTTATAAAGGGTATAGAGGAGTTGACCGAAGAAGGGGCGGTGCAAAAATACCGAGATCCGGTCACTGGCGTGGAGGCTCCCATTATAGGCGCTGTGGGAATACTGCAGTTTGATGTGCTGGAATACAGGATCACCCACGAATATGGTGTAGATATAAGGCTGGAACAACTGCCCTTCAGTATTGCCAGATGGATAGAGGGGAAAAATACGGACCCTAAACTGCTGTCAAGCGGGGATAATCTGGTGGCTGTGGACGATGACGGCAATTATATCGTTTTATTTAGAAATGAGTGGTCCATGAGGTGGGAAATTAATAAAAACAAGCACATTGAATACCTGGAGCAACCGCCTTTGAAAGGAGCAGACCATGCCTTTAAAAGAACATCCGGCCTATGACGAGGAAATGAAAAGACACAATTACTTTGATGGATGGCATAGGGACATAGAGGTGCTGACGCATTGGTATGACGCGTAACCGGGGCAAGGAATTAAAATTGTTGGAAAATAGAATAAAAATGTGAAGAAAACGTCCCTCCGTATCGGTGAGGGATGTTTTTTTTGTTGAAAAAAATTGCATCTCATACTTTTGGTTGATGCTTTCTGGAGAACAGTTACTGTAAGTTAGGAAGGAATCTACGCACTACCGGGGGTGATTGTGGAGAATAGTTTTGCATAATTGTAAATCCTGTCAGACTTAACATGCACATTACGTGATACCGGCGCTATTTTTAACAAATTAAATGAAATATAAAAACAGGGAGGAAAAGTCATGCGTAACTTACTGGTTGATGAAAGGGATCAAAGGTTTGTTCTCCATGAGATGCTTAACATTGGTGACCTTTATGAGACATCTCTCTATGGACATCTCTCGAAGGAGGTGATCGATGCGTCTCTGGAAGCGGCCCTAAAGCTGGCTGTGAAAGAATCTTACCCGGTCATGGCCGAGGCAGACCGGGAGGGGTGCCGGCTGGAAAACGATAACGTATATGTACCCCGGTGTTACCACCGGCTGAAAAAGCAGTATGATCAAGGAGAATTGGCGTCGGCATACATCTCCCGGGAGAACGGCGGATCGGGCTTTCCAATGTCCCTCTGGGCCCCCCTGTTTGAGGGCTTCGTTCACAATCTTTCATTCCTGTGGACCTGGGCGTCGCCTTTCTCCGCCACACAGATTATCGCGCTGGTCGGATCCAAAGAACAGAAAGAAAAATATTTGTCCAACCTGGTTTCCGGCAAATGGGGATCGGCTCTTTCCGCCAATGAGGAGGGATCGGGATCCGATTTTGCCATGCAGACTGCTGTCGCCGTAAGGCAGTCCGATGGATCATACCGGATTAAAGGCAACAAAAGCCATGTTACCAGCGGTGATTCCGATCTGTTCGAAAACATCATCCATGTGGTTATCGCCCGGGTCGAGGGAGACCCTGCCAACGGGCTTTCAACCTTTATCGTTCCCAAATATCTCGTTAATGCAGACGGGTCTTTGGGGCCGAGGAACGACTATACCATCATTGGACTTGAACGCAAACTGGGTCTCAAGGGCAGCCCGACCTGCTCGATCAACTTCGGAGAAAACGGCAACTGCTACGGGGAGCTCATTGGAGAAAGGGGGCAGGCAATACCCGCAGTGTTTCAGCTCTTGAAATACGGCTATGGCGCCAACGGGACCATTGCAACAGGCTTCGCCTCCGCAGCTTATCTGCACTCCCTGGATTATGCGCAAAAACGCATTCAAGGGGCGCATATCGCAGAGGCTCAGAACCCCGACGCTCAGCCGGTGGCAATCATAGCCCACCCGGATGTCAGGCGTATGCTGTTGTGGATGAAGTCGCATGTGGAGGGCATGAGAGCTCTGGTGTACTATAGCTGGCTCTGCATGGATAAGGCCCAGTCACTATCAGATCCGGTCGAAAGGGAAAAATGGTCCGGGCTGATGGATTTGCTCCTGCCCATTTCCAGGATCTACTCGGCAGACAGGGGATTCAAGGTAACGGAAACAGCCATACAGGTGCACGGCCGGAATGGATATTTCAGCGACTATCCTGTTCAGCAGTTTTTGAGGGATATCAAACCCACCTCCATCTGGGAGGCATGCACCGGGGTTCATGCACTGCTCTATATTGCCCAGACCATGGGACAGCGAGACGGCAAGGATTTTGTCAATCTCCTCACGGAAATGAACCGCACCATCGGGGAGCACAAGGAACTGGAGGGCGTACAGGACCTGGCCCAAGATTTACAAAACCGGGTAAACCTCCTGGGCGAGATGGGCATGTATTTCGCCAATTGCGCCAAAGAAGGAAAATTGCTGGTGCCTGTATCCAACGCAACTCCCTTTGTGCAGCTAATGGGAGATATCTGCGTGGCATGGCTGCTCTTCTGGCAGGCCGGCATCGCTGTGAAACGCCTGGCAGACATATTCAAAGAGAATGGCATCGATCCCCAGGATGTCGCCGGAAGGGACGAATTCTTTAGTCAAAACAAGGAAGCCGCTTATTACGATGGAAAAGTGCACAGCGCCAGATTCTTCATTAAAAATGTTCTTCCACAAGTTGATGGCAGGGCTGCTGCCATAAAGAACGAAGATCTT
>CBEULQ010000392.1:0-3571 GCA_965543975.1 uncultured Desulfocucumis sp.
GTCAGAAGTCAGGAGTCAGGAGTCAGGAGGGTTCAGGCATTCCTTACACCCGAAAACTCTGTGTGCTCTTTAACTAAGCATTTTCATTGTCCGTGATGCCGCATGCGGCGTGGATGTCTAAAGGGAAATTTGGTATGCCAATAGAATAGTATATTATAGAAGAAATGGGGTCAGGCTTGACTTATTGCCGGCCCATCCCCTTATAGGAGTATAAAATGAGCCAGCATTCTACCATACTCGTGGTGGACGACGACAGGAACATATGTGAGCTGCTGCAGCTATATTTAAGCAGGGACGGCTACAGGCTGCTTTTCGCCCACGACGGCAGCACCGCCCTGGATGTTTTCAGGAGCGAGAAACCGGACCTGGTCATACTGGACATCATGCTTCCCATCATTAACGGCTGGGAAGTATGTCAGTTGATCAGAAAAGACAGCGATGTACCGGTGGTGATGCTTACCGCCAGGGATGCCAGCGAGGATAAAGTCTCGGGGCTGGACATGGGGGCGGACGATTATGTGGTAAAACCCTTTGACCCGCTGGAAGTGGCAGCCAGGGTAAGGGCCCACCTGAGAAAAAGAAAGGCCGCCTGTGACGATACAAACGACGTCATACGCATAGGCGGCCTGGTTATAGACATGGAAAAATACGAGGTGCAGTTGAACGGGAAGCCCGTGGAATTAACTCCCAGGGAAACGCAACTGCTGCAGTTCATGGTTGTCAATAAAAACATTGTTCTGAGCAGGGACAGGCTACTGGAAAAGGTGTGGGGATATGATTACGCGGGGGAAACCCGCACCGTGGACATGCATGTAAAAAAACTCAGGGAGAAGCTGGATTGCCGGGGAGAGTCCTGGCGGATCAAAACAATATACGGCGTGGGCTCCAAATTTGAGGTCAGGTAATGTTTAAAAATACTTTTCAGAGGCTTATGGTCACGTACATGGCCATTATAGTGGCTGTTATCGGAATCCTGGCCATGGCCATGAGCCAGTATATTAATTACTATTTCTTTGAGCAAAAAAAACAGGAACTTGAGGCCGCGGGGAAAAGCGTGGAGGCGCTGGCGCAGAAATACAGCGCGGATGAAATAAGCCAGGGGGAACTGGAGCTGGCCGTAAATACCACGGGTGAGGTATCCGGCGCCAGGGTTGTGCTGCTGCAAGGAGAAAAATTAAATGAAATAAATATCCCGGGCAATGAAAGAATGGACGAAAATGACCCGGGCGGATTAATAGGGGACATAAAGGAAATCCTGAAGGGCCGGACGGTGGCCAGGAAAGAGTATTATTCCAACTTAATGAACTTGTATGTGCTGTTTGTGGGCGTGCCGGTGTTTATCGACAACCAGGTAAAGGGAGTCGTGCTGCTCTTTTACCCCCAGGACCAGATCAATAAGGCATTGTACAATATATACAGGCTTATCTGGGGTACGGCTTTAATTTCCATTATCATAGCTTCGATGGTGATATACGTGATTTCCCGGCGCATTTCCCGGCCCATAGAAAAAATAAAGCTGGCGGCGGACGCTATTGCCGCGGGGGATTTCAGCCGGGATGTGCCCGTGGAGGGGCGGGATGAAATAGCCAGACTTGCATTATCCTTCAATTATATGAAAAACAGGCTGCAGCAGGTGGAGCAGATGCGCAAGGATCTTATAGCCAATGTTTCCCACGAGTTAAGAACCCCTTTGACCACAATCAGGGGTTTTATACAGGGAATACTGGACGGAGTGATAACGCCGGGGCAGCAGGACAGGTATTTAAGGCTGGCTCACCAGGAGACCGCAAGGCTGACCAGGTTGGTAAAGGATCTTTTGGAACTGGCCAAACTGCAGGCCGGCAGCATAAAACTAAATATCAGCCCGGTGGACGTTGCCGGGTTGATCAGGGAACTGGCTGAGGAATACAGGCTCGGGGCGGAAAAACAAAGCATTGCCATTAATATATTGCCATGGGAGGGAGAGATAATTGCCCCGGCTGATGAAGACCGGTTGAGGCAGATAGTTCTAAACCTTTTGAGCAACGCGGTAAAATACTCGGATAACGGTGGGGAAATAGTCATCGGGGCAAATGCCGAAGAGGAATATGTCCGTATATATATCAGGGATAATGGCAGGGGTATCCCCGAAGAAGAGCTGGATAAGATTTTTGATAAGTTTCACCGGGTGGACAGTTCCCGGGATTCCGCCTCCGGGGGCACCGGGCTGGGACTGGCCATAGTCAAGGAATTGGTGGAGCTGCACGGCGGCAGGATCACCGCAAAAAGCCGGTTGGGGCAAGGAACGGAAATGACCGTGGAACTCCCCCGGTAACCGGCCTCCTAGAAAGTCATCCAGAGGCCGTTCAATTGAGAGGTGAGACGTAGGAAGTCAGAATTGGGAATACAAGAGAATTTGCTCTGCGAATTCCCTTAAGACACTCACCACTAACCTCTCACTTCCCACTACCCAAATGCCAGGCGCCGTTTTTCAACGGCCGGCTAAAATACATTTTGTTTACATTTGCTTTATAACCTTATTACATCCGGAATGTATAATCTCCCTGACTGGGAGGGGCCGGCATGAGTTAAATCTTTATCATATGGGGTGAAATAAATGGGCTTAAAGCTCCGGCTGCTTGCGGCAGTGCTTCTTTTAGTGATTGCTGCAGGTTGTGGCGATAAAGCGACAAAGGAAGGCAGTCCTCCTGAAACCGGGCAGGGTCCCGCTGAGGTTGAAACCGCCGGGAGCGAAAGCGGCGGTAATAGCGGGGACAAACAGGCAGTTGTTTCATCCGGCAAAGATGACGGTGCATTAAAAGAAACAGATAGCGGCAAGGATAACGCCACCAGCGATTCCGCCGCTAAACCCAATATTGTTATTAAATCTGAAAATCAGGTTCCGGGTCAGGAAGCCGGGCAGATGCTGGAGGAAGTTGACCGCCAATTGGACGATCTTCTCAAAGCCCTGGACGGGACGGAGGACATAGACGAAAGTGAATTGCTCTACGAGGGGGGACAATGATGAACAGGGTGAAGAAGCTGGTATTAATTATGCTGTCCGCCTTACTATTATCCGGCGCCTCCCTTGCTCTGGCTTATAATTCATATCCGCCTGCCTCGGAGGCGGTCCAGTACCTGCCGGAGCCCGGATACCAGCAGGTTGCCGCCGGCGATCTTTTAAGGAAGATATCTGTAAAGGCTGAAACGATAAAGAAAAACGACGTGGAAATAAGGACAATGAAAATGGTCATGCGGGTCCAAATAAAGGAAATCAAGGCCATGGTAAAGCATTTGAAACAGCAGAACGGAACGGGACTTACAGCTGATGATATCGCTCAAATGAAGACGGTTACAGCTAACGTGGAACAGGCCCAAACAATGCTTAAAGCATCCTCCGGCGCCCTGGGCCGGGAAGTATTGCAGTTGAGAGCCGCCAAAAGAGCCAGGGACGGCGCCGGGGTTCTCAGGAATATGGATGACATAATATCCATACAAAATGAAAGGATTAAAGCATTAAAGGAGATAAACAGGAGTCTAGTACAGTGTCAACTCTTAAACTGTGGATAAAGCCGCTTTAGCTTGATTCTTG
>CBEULQ010000393.1:0-3568 GCA_965543975.1 uncultured Desulfocucumis sp.
GGTGGTTGTACAGTATGTACAGTCTCACCTTTCTACGGACAGGCCTCTCCGGCCAAAGGCGGTTAACGGAGTTCTGGATCTGTCCGGTTGGGATTTTCAACAGCAGGGAGCGCTGCACCTGGAAGGAGAATGGGAATTTTACTGGGAACAGTTATTGACCCCGGAGGATTTCAAAAATAGAGTAAAACCGCTAAAAACCGGTTTCATCACCGTACCCAAACTGTGGAACGGATATGTCGTCCAGGAAGGTAACCAAAGCCGGAAACTGTCCGGCGACGGTTACGCCACCTACCGGCTGATAGTCAAAACCACCGGTCAAAACCATATACTGGGGCTGAAAATACTGGATTTCGCCACCTCTTACAGGCTTTGGGTCAACGGGGAACTGCTGGCGTCCAACGGCCGGGTGGGAAAAAGCAAAGAAGAGTCTGCGCCCCAGGCTCTCCCGCTATTGGTTAATTTTGCAAACGACGGACAGGAAATCGAACTGGTTTTGCAGATCGCCAACTTCACCCACAGCAAGGGGGGTATATGGACGGGAATTTACCTGGGTACCGGCAGTCAGATCCAGGAGCTGCGGGAAAAGCAGGTGGCCAGCGGCCTGTTCCTGTGCGGCGGCCTGGTGATCATGACCGTCTATCATTTCGGGTTATACCTGCTGCGCCGGAAGGAGCGCTCCACCCTTTTCTGCGCCCTGCTGTGCCTGCTGGTTGCCGTGCGGTCCAGTGTAACCGGTGAGATTATTATTATGGACCTGTTCCCCGGCTTTAGCTGGCATCTTTTATATATTTTGCAGTACTTGGCCTTTTACCTGGCCATACCTGTCTTTATTCAGTTTATTTACCTGCTGTACCCGGACGAAACCTCCCGGAGGCTGATGTCTTTGGGCTGGGCGGCGGCTGCGCTTTTCAGCCTGTCCGTGTTGATTACACCGGTCAAGGTCTATTCGAAATTCATCCTGTGGTACGAGCTTTACACCATTATCTGCCTATTTTACATCGCCCTGGTGGTGCTGGTCAGGGCGGCGTTGAAAAAAAGGGAGGGCGCCCTATTTTTTATCCTGGGCACCTTCACCATGGCTCTGGCGGTGGTTAATGATACCCTTGTGGCCAATGACGTTATCACCGGCCCGTATGTCATAGACCTTGCCCTCTTTATCTTTCTATTTTTCCAGACACTGGTCCTGTCCATGCGCTTTTCCAGAGCCTTTGCCACGGTGGAGAAACTGTCCGGGGAGTTGGAGGTCTACAGCCACAACCTGGAAGAAAAAGTGCGGGAAAGAACCAGCGACCTGGAGCGGGCGAAGCTGGCCGCCGACGCGGCCAACCGCGCCAAAAGCGACTTCCTGGCGGTGATGAGCCACGAGATCCGCACTCCCATGAACGGCATCACCGGCATGTCCGAACTCCTGCTGGTAACGGCACTGACCGGGGAGCAGCGGGAATACGCCGCTGCCATCCGGGACTCCTCGGAGATGCTGCTGGCCATCATCAATGACATACTGGACTTCTCCAAGATAGAGGAGGGCAGGCTGACACTGGAGGAGGCGGACTTCGACCTGCGCTCCGTGGAGAAAAGCGTTACCGGACTGATGGGGCCGAAGGCCCGGCAGAAGGGTTTGCATTTTACCTCTATCATAGAGCCGGAGGTTACCTGCGTCCTGCGGGGCGATCCGCTTCGCCTGGGCCAGGTGCTGCTGAACCTTCTGGGCAATGCCGTGAAATTCACCGGTCAGGGCGAAGTCGCATTGCGGGTATCCGCGGCAGGGAGGGATGAGGGAGTTATTCTTGTCCGTTTCGAGGTGCGGGACACCGGCCCCGGCATACCAGCAAGCGCCAGGGAAGATCTCTTCGACCCTTTCACCCAGGCCGACGCCTCCACCACCCGGAAATTCGGCGGGACCGGCCTGGGGCTTTCCATCAGCCGGCGGTTGGTGGAACTGATGGGCGGTGAAATCGGGTTTGACAGCGAAGAGGAAAAAGGCACCACCTTCTGGTTCACCGTCCCCTTTACGGCAGGGAAAATAACGGAGGCGCCGGCGGTAGGAGGTTCGCCCGTCACCGGATTCCTGCCGGGATGGACGGAAAACCACGGTCCCATTCTGGTGGCCGAGGATTTTGCCGTCAACCGGAAGCTGATTCTCGCCCAGCTCAAGAAACTGGGGCTTGCCGCCGAAGCAGTGGGCAACGGCCGGGAGGCGCTGGAAGCGGTTTCCCGCACCTCCTACGCCCTGATCCTTATGGACTGCATGATGCCGGAAATGGACGGTTTCACGGCCACCCGGGCTATCCGGGAGCTGGACGCCCGGCGCGGGAGCCACACCCCCATTATCGCCGTTACCGCCAGTGTCACGGCGGGGGAACGTGAAAGGTGCCTGGGCGCTGGAATGGATGACTTTCTGCGCAAACCCGTCCGGCTGGACGGCCTGCGCAGCGTACTGGCACGCTGGCTGCCCGGGACGGGCATTGCGCCTGCGCCGGAGGTGGTGGAAATAGCCGCGGCCCGGGAGGGCATGGATATGAATGCAACGGGATTGGTCTCTGACAATGGTGGGCCGGGAGAACTGTTACGGGTTACCGGCGGTGACTCAGCCTTAGCAGTTAAAGTAATAGAAGCTTTTTTACAGGACATGCCGGAAAAAATGGTCTTGCTCAGGGAAGCTCTGCAGGGTGGCGATACAGCCGGGGTTCGACTGCAGGCCCACGGCATGAAATCCAGCGGCACCTTCATCGGCGCCGTCCGTTTCGCGTCTTTGTGCCGGGAGATTGAAGACCTTTCTGTTGCAGGTGTTCTGGCTGGGGCGGAGAAACTGGTTTCAAAGGTTGAGGAGGAATACAGGCGGGTTGAGGAAGAGTTGCGTCTTTACATAGCCTCCTTATTGGCATATAATTACAGTAGCTAATTTAGCTATTATAGCTAATGAGGGAGGCGTGTCCATGAAGGTTACCTCCACGGAACTGCAGAACAACTTCGGAAAATACCTGATGCTTGCGGCAAAGGAAGATATCATAATAACAAGAAACGGTATGGAAATAGCAAGATTATCGGCGATAAGAGATGCCGTTTCAGACCCCGGCGTGGTGCCCGGTACGGTGATGGAAAAAGCAACAGAATACGGTTATGGCGGCAGAAAGGCATCCTATGAGGAGTTTCTGGAACTGACCAAGGATACCGAGGAAAGATACGAATATATTGATGGTGAAATATACCTGCTGTCCTCACCTAAAACCGCTCACCAGATAGCTTTGACCGAACTTTTCGGCATTTTTTACAACTGGTTTCAGGGGAAAAAGTGCATTACCCTGGTTGCCCCTTATGACATTACACTCAAAAGGAATCCGGAGAATATAAATATAGTCCAGCCCGATATAATGGTCATATGTGACCTTGAGGAAAAGCTGGATGAAAAAGATTATTACAAGGGTGTTCCGGCACTTGTGGTGGAAATTTTATCAGAGGGTACAAGGAGCAAGGATTTAATAAAAAAGCTTGATCTTTACATGTCATGTGATGTCTGGGAATACTGGATTGTAAACCCGATAAACAGGGAAGTTACCATTTATCTTTT
>CBEULQ010000394.1:0-3568 GCA_965543975.1 uncultured Desulfocucumis sp.
AGACAGAATCATTTCCGCTCTTCGCCAGAATCGCTGGCAGGATTATCTGTCCATGATTCTGTCTACCCTGAGCTTTTCCGTTCCCAGTTTCATACTGTCAGGACTGCTGATGTATTTTTTTGCCTATAAACTTCAGATATTGCCTTCAGCCATGTGGGGAACCTGGCAGCAGGCCATTCTTCCCACTCTGGCCCTGGCAGCCCTGCCCACCGCTTTTATAGCCAGACTGATGCGCTCCAGCATGCTGGAAGTGCTGCAGCAGGACTATATGAAAACCGCCAGGGCCAAGGGGTTGTCCGAAAGGGTTATTGTATTGCGGCATGCCATCCGCAATGCCATACTGCCGGTGGTCACATACCTGGGCCCGACGGCGGCTTATGTTCTTACCGGCAGTTTCGTGGTGGAATCAATTTTTGCCATCCCCGGGCTGGGCAGGTGGTTTGTGATGAGCGTTCTGAACAGGGATTATACGGTGATACTGGGGGTTACCATATTTTACTGTTTTTTGGTAATGCTATTAAACTTTATTGTGGACCTGGCCTATGTGGCCATCGATCCCCGCATTAAATTAGTGGACCGCAAGGATGTGTAGTGGCATGAGTATGGAAGTAAATCCGCAAATGTTTAAACGGCTGGAGCGCCACGGGCAACCGGCGGAGGAAATATGCTGCCCGTCAATAGGCTACTGGCAGGATGTCTGGCTGCGGTTAAAACAAAATAAATTGGCCATGACAGGAATAATCATAATCGCACTGCTGGCTCTCATGGCCCTGGCAGGGACGCACCTGTCCGGCCACAGTTACGAAGAACAGAATTTGCTTATGAAAAATCAGCCCCCCGGCGGTGAGTACTGGTTTGGCACTGATTCCCTGGGCCGGGACCTGTTCACCAGGGTATGGTACGGTGCCCGCATCTCCCTTACCATAGGTTTGATGACCAGTATTATTTGTATGGTTATCGGCGTGCTTTACGGAGGTATATCAGGCTATCTGGGAGGACGGGTGGACGAGGTAATGATGCGCTTTGTGGAAGTGGTGTACAGCATACCGTTTTTGCTGTATGTAATTCTCCTCATGGTGCTTATGCAGCCCGGACTCAAATCAATATTTATTGCCCTCGGAATAGTATACTGGTTGAACATGGCCAGGATAGTCAGGGGCCAGGTGCTGGCCCTGAAGGAACTGGAATACGTCTATGCCGCCAGGCTGCTGGGGGCGGGTACCTGGCGTATATTGTTGCGCCACCTTATACCCAACACCATGGGTCCGATTATTGTTACCATGACCCTTTTGGTTCCCGAAGCCATCTTTACCGAAGCTTATTTGAGTTTTCTGGGGCTGGGCGTATCAGCCCCCGCAGCCAGTTGGGGGGTTTTGGCCAGTGACGGCATTCAGGGCCTGCGCAATTATCCCTGGCAGTTGTTTTTTCCGGCCTTTTTCATCAGCCTGACCATGCTGGCATTTAATTTTGTAGGGGACGGCCTGCGCGATGCGCTAGATCCGCGCCTGCGCCGTTAGGGGGGCCGGTAATGGAAAAGTTACTGTCAATCAATAATTTGCAGGTAAATTTCACCACCTTTGCCGGTGAAGTGCAGGCGGTTCGGGGCGTTAGTTTCGATCTGGCGCCCGGGGAGACCATGGCCATTGTGGGAGAGTCGGGCTGCGGCAAGAGCGTTACCGCCCAGTCTATCATGAAACTTTTACCGACCCCGCCGGGCCGTTATGTATCGGGTAAAATCGTGTTTGCCGGACAGGATTTGTTGTCTAAAAGCGAAAGGGAGATGGAAAACATTCGGGGACGGGATATCGGCATGATATTCCAGGATCCCATGACATCCCTTAACCCCACCATGAAAATAGGTCCACAGATAGAAGAAATGCTTAAAAAACACAGCAATCTAAACATGGAGGAAAGGAAGCAGAGAGCCGTGGAGATGTTGGGGCTGGTGGGAATGCCCGGGCCTGAGAAAAGGTATGCCCAGTATCCCCACCAGTTCAGCGGAGGCATGCGGCAGAGGGCGATGATAGCCATGGCCATGGCCTGCAATCCCAGGCTGCTTATTGCGGACGAGCCCACCACAGCCCTGGACGTTACCATACAGGCGCAGATACTGGAACTGATGCTGGAATTGAAGGAAAAGCTGGGAGCGGCAATTATACTTATCACCCACGACCTGGGGGTGGTGGCGGGGTTTGCCTCCAAGGTACTGGTAATGTATGCGGGTAAGATTGTTGAAAACGGTACCACCAGGGAGATTTTCTACCAGCACCGGCATCCTTATACCCGGGGGCTGCTGGCATCGGTGCCAAGGCCCGGCCGGGAGGTAAGAAAAAAACTGAATCCAATAGCAGGGCGGCCGCCGGATTTAATTAATCCCCCCCGGGGCTGTGCCTTTTGGCCCCGCTGTGACCGGGCCATGCTAATCTGCCGGGAAATGCAGCCTCCTTTAACCGATTTGTCCGGCACCCACAGGGTTAGCTGCTGGTTGACCCATGACTTTGCGCCACAGGGGGCGAATGGTTAGGATGAAAAAACTATTGGAAATAGCCGGCCTGAAAAAATATTTCCAGGTAGGCAGGAACCAGCTTCTAAGAGCTGTTGACGACGTGACCATGCACATATACCAGGGGGAGACCCTGGGCGTGGTTGGGGAGAGCGGTTGCGGCAAAACAACCCTGGGAAGGACAGTGGTCAGACTGTACCGGCCTACCTCCGGCCGGGTGCTGTTTGACGGCATGGACGTCCATGGTGTCACCGGACAACAGGACAAAAGTCTTTTCAGGCGAATGCAGATGATTTTTCAGGACCCATACGCTTCCCTCAATCCCCGCATGACTGTTAACGAAATCATCGGCGAGGCGCTGGACATTCATAATATTGTCAGGGGCTCCCAACGCAGGGAGAGGATTATGGAACTTTTAAGGCTGGTGGGGCTAAATGCCGACCATGCCGGCCGCTTTCCCCATGAATTCAGCGGCGGGCAGCGTCAGCGCATCGGCATAGCCAGGGCACTGGCGGTGGATCCGGAATTTATAGTATGCGATGAACCAATTTCGGCCCTGGATGTATCCATCCAGGCCCAGGTGGTCAACCTGTTGGAGGAGTTGCAGGAAAGGTTGGGACTGACCTACATGTTCATCGCCCACGACCTTTCCATGGTCAGGCACATAAGCAGCCGGGTGGCGGTGATGTATCTCGGTCGGGTGGTGGAACTGGCGAGCAGCGACGAGCTCTATGAAGATCCTCTGCATCCATACACCAGGGCGCTGCTTTCATCCATTCCGGTGGCGGACCCGGATATAGAGGCGGAGCGCCGTCGCATCATCCTGGAGGGGGATGTGCCCAGTCCGGTAAATCCCCCGCCGGGCTGCGCGTTTTTCTCCCGCTGCTCCCAGGCGATAAATGAATGCAGCCAGGAAACGCCGGTGTTTAGGGAATTCAGAGAAAATCATTTTGTGGCCTGCCACAGGGCGGGTTGAATATAAGTGAGCCTTGGGTTCGGAAGGGGTTATCCCCCTACCGAACATACGTTGGGGACATTCCTCACCCCAAAGTCAGGCTCTCAATA
>CBEULQ010000395.1:0-3564 GCA_965543975.1 uncultured Desulfocucumis sp.
ATTTCCGTGGAAAGAGGTCTTGCCTACAATACGCTGGTCTCTTATCAATCGGACCTGCTTTTTTATGATGAATTCTGCCGCAATAAGGGATATGATCCCATGGGGAGCTCCGCCAGGGCGGCGGTGATGGCTTACCTGATAAATATGAGGCGTCAGGGGATGACCCCGGCCACCTCCTCCCGCCGGCTTGCCGCCATCAAATCATTTTATAAATATTGCCTGGGTGAGGGTATAACCGATCTCGACCCCACAGAGAACATTGAAGCAGGCAGGAGGGAGCGCAGGCTCCCCGGGGTGATGTCTGTGGCGGAGGTGGATATTTTATTAAACCAGCCACGCCTCGACACGCCCTCAGGGCTGCGGGACAAGGCCATGCTTGAAGTGATTTACGCCTGCGGCGTCAGGGTTTCTGAATTAATAGGCCTGAATGTCGGGGATGTTAATATGGAAGAAAAATATATCAGGTGCCTGGGCAAAGGAGCCAAAGAGAGGATAGTGCCCCTGGGTAGAATCGCCGCGGGATTTTTACAAGACTATACGGACAGGGGCAGGGGTAAGCTTACCAGGGGCAAGGCAACCCCGGCACTTTTTTTAAACCGCCTGGGGAAACGCTTAACCCGTCAGGGTTTTTGGAAAATTATAAAAAAGTACGCCCGTCACGGGGGAATAACCAAGGAGATAACACCGCACACCCTGAGACATTCATTTGCCACCCATCTGCTGGAAAACGGCGCGGACCTGCGCTCGGTGCAGGAGTTGCTGGGGCACGCGGATATAACCACCACTCAGATATATACCCATCTTACCAGGAGCAGGCTTAAAGAGGTCTACCGCCAGGCGCACCCCAGGGCTTAACATACGTTGGGGACATTCCTTCGTGAAAAATAATAAGAGGAACGGGATTTAACCTACCCACTTGGAAATTATTAAAAAGCGATGCTATAGATAACCAAGAAGGTGTGTCCCCTATCCTCTGTTAGGAGCAGGTAAATGGTTAAAGCGAAAATCAACAGGGTGATACTGATAGTTATGGACAGCGTGGGAATCGGCGCGCTGCCCGACGCAGACGCTTACGGAGACGCCGGCAGCAACACCCTGGTGAACACCGCCGGGGCGGTGGGAGGTCTTAATCTGCCCAACCTGGCCCGTTTGGGACTGGGCAATATAGAAAAAATCAAGGGCGTTTCCCCTGTGGACAGTCCTGCAGGAGCTTACGGGAAAATGTCGGAGCGCTCTGCGGGGAAGGACACCACCACCGGCCACTGGGAATTATCCGGAATTATACTGGACAAACCCTTTCCGGTTTATCCCGATGGTTTTCCTCCGGAGATAATTAATGCCTTTGAGGAAAAAATAGGAAGGAAAACACTGGGCAACAAAGCAGCTTCAGGGACAGCCATAATCGAGGAACTGGGGGAGGAACACATGAATACGGGGTATCCCATTGTGTATACCTCAGCCGACAGCGTGTTCCAGATTGCGGCCCATGAGGAAGTAATACCCCTGGAGGAACTGTACCGCATGTGCAGCATTGCCAGGGAACTGCTCACCGGGGAGCACGCGGTGGGCAGGGTCATTGCCCGGCCTTTCCTGGGCAGTCCCGGAAGTTTTAAGCGTACAGCCAACCGCCACGATTATTCCCTTAAACCTGTGGGGAGAACGGTACTTGACCTGCTGCACAGTTCGGGTTGCAGAGTTCAGGCAGTGGGTAAAATCGAGGATATATTCGCCGGCGAGGGTATAACCGAGGCGCTGCATACCACAGGCAACCAGGACGGGGTGAATAAAATTCTGGAGTTGATGAAAAAGCCGGGAGGCGGTCTGGTTTTCGCCAACCTGGTGGACTTTGATATGGTTTACGGGCACCGCAACAACCCGCAGGGCTATGCCCGGGCACTGGAGGAATTTGACGGAAGGCTGCCGGAAATTATGGCCGCCTTGAGGGATGACGACCTGCTGATTATCACCGCTGACCACGGCTGCGACCCCACCACCGCAAGCACCGACCACAGCAGGGAATACGTTCCCCTGATGGTATACGGAAAATATATAAAGGGCGGGGTAAACCTGGGTATAAGGGAATCGTTCTCCGACGTGGCCGCCACCCTGGCCGAAACCTTCGGGGTTACCATAAACACAGGTAAAAGCTTCCTAGGGGATATTCTTCAGCAGGAGGTAGAGTGACCCATGCGCATGTATGATGTGATAATGAAAAAAAGGCAGGGGTATGAGCTAAGCCAGGAGGAAATCGACTTTTTCATCTCCGGTTACGTGGCTGGTGAGATAAAGGATTACCAGGTTTCGGCGCTGCTCATGGCCATTTTTTTTCGCGGGCTTACACCCCAGGAAACTGCCCGTTTAACATTGAGCATGGCTAATTCCGGCGATCAGGCCGATCTTTCAGGAATTCCCGGGGTTAAGGTGGACAAGCACAGCACCGGCGGGGTAGGGGACAAGACCACCCTGGTGCTGGCCCCTCTGGTGGCTGCGGCGGGTGTCCCGGTGGCCAAAATGTCCGGCAGGGGATTGGGGCATACCGGGGGAACCATAGACAAGCTTGAATCCATACCCGGGCTTAAGGTAGACATATCACCGCAGGAGTTTATTAGGCAGGTCAGGGAAACAGGGGTGGCGGTGGTGGCCCAGACCGGAAACCTGGTGCCTGCAGACAAAAAGTTGTATGCCCTCCGGGATGTTACAGCAACGGTGGATTGCATCCCACTTATCGCGTCCAGCGTAATGAGCAAAAAAATTGCATCAGGGGCGGATGCCATCGTTCTGGACGTTAAAGCGGGCAGCGGGGCGTTTATGCGGAGCTCAAAGGACGCGGAGGAGCTTGCCCGGGCTATGGTGGACATAGGCAAAATGACCGGCAGGAAAACCGTTGCGGTAATCACCGACATGGACCAGCCCCTGGGTTTTGCCGTGGGTAATTCACTGGAGGTAAGGGAGGCCATTGAAACCCTGAAGGGGAAAGGTCCTACGGACTTGACAGAACTGTGCCTGGCCCTGGGGGCCGAAATGCTGGTACTGGGCGGAAGGGCCGCAGACCCGGGGGAGGGTAAAAAATTACTGGGAGAAATATTGCTAAATGGCAGGGGATTGGATAAACTCCGGGAGATGGTTATCGCCCAGAGGGGCGATGCCAGGATTCTGGATAACCCGGATATGCTGCCCAAAGCGGAAAACCGGCAGGAAGTAACTACTTTAGAGTCCGGTTATGTAAAGTCAATTAATGCCGAAATGGTGGGCCGGGCAGCAATGCTGCTGGGCGCCGGTCGGGTAACAAAGGAATCCCCCATTGACCTTGCCGCCGGCATTATTTTGGATAAAAAGGTGGGAGACCAGGTAAAAAGGGGTGAGCCCCTGGCCGTAATGTACTTCAACGACGGTAAAAATATTGCCAATGCAGCAGAATTAATATCCAGGGCTTATCATATTTCTAATGATATAATTACAAAAGAAGAACTGATTAAAGGAAAAATATATTGATTTGTTATATTAGCAGAATTAAAGGATTCTAAAATACATTGGTTGTTAGATAAGTGAGGCCCCTTTTCCACG
>CBEULQ010000396.1:0-3563 GCA_965543975.1 uncultured Desulfocucumis sp.
CCCCCGGCGCGGCAACGGAAAACAGATATTAAAACCGCCCGACCCTTTCATGGTAGAGCGACCATCTTTGTTTAATTTCTTCAAGGGTGTCCCCGCCGAATTTTTCCAGCACCGCCCGGGCCAACTCCCAGGCCACCACCGCCTCACCTACCACACAGGCGGCGGGAACGGCGCATATATCTGACCTTTCCACTGACGCCGTGAAAGGCTCCTTGGTGGCTATGTCCACACTCTGCTTTGGTTTGTAAAGGGTAGGAATTGGTTTCATGGCCGCCCTGACCACAACGGTTCCACCGTTGGTCATACCGCCTTCAATGCCGCCCGCCCCGTTGCTCTCCCTATAGAAGCCCGTTTCCGGGCTGTAATAAATATCGTCATGCACCCTGGAGCCGGGCATGGACGCCCCGGCAAACCCCAGGCCCACCTCAACGCCTTTAATGGCCTGAATGCCCATCAGGGCTCCCGCCAGCCGGCCGTCCAGCCTCTGGTCCCACTGGACATACCCTCCTATACCGGGGGGCAGGCCAAAAACCCTTATTTCAAAAACTCCCCCCAGGGAATCCCCGGACTCCCTGGCGGAGTCAATGGCCTCCATCATTTTCCTCTCAGCAACCGGGTCCGGGCAGTAAAGCTCCGACACCGACACTCTTTCCTCCAGTTGCTCCGGTGTTGTTTCAATCCCCGCAGAAACCACCTGCCCGATAGAGGTTACCAGGCCCACCACCCGCACGCCCAATTCCTCCAGCAAGCGCCTGGCTAAAGTCCCGGCCGCCACCCGGGCGGCGGTCTCCCGGGCGCTGGAGCGCTCCAATACGTTACGCATGTCCCGGTGGCCGTATTTTATAGCGCCGGAAAGGTCGGCGTGACCCGGCCTGGGCCTGGTAACGACCCTTTCGGAAAGCATGGCCCCGGGGCCGGGGTCCATAATCTTCTCCCAATTAGCCCAATCCCTGTTCTCTATTCTGAGGCAAACCGGGGAGCCCAGGGTGAATCCGCCCCTAACGCCGGAAAGCAGTATCACCCGGTCATTTTCAATTTTCATCCGGCCTCCCCTGCCGTAGCCCCCCTGCCGTCTTTTCAACTGAACATCTATATATTCCCCGGTCACCGGCAGGCCCGCCGGCAGGCCGTCCACTATGGCGGTCAATGCCGGGCCATGGGATTCCCCAGCAGTAAGAAAACGAATCATGAGGACACACACCCTTTTAATATTTTTCTCATCAGTTCCACCGGAGCCCGCTCTCCGGTCCACATTTCAAAGGCCTGCACTCCCTGGTACAACAGCATGCCCAGGCCGCTGCATACACCGGCGCCCCTGTCGGAGCAGCGTTTTAAAAACTCTGTTCGCTGGGGATTGTAAACCAGGTCCACCGCCAGGTGCCCCGGCCCCAGCAAATGGTAGGGGAATTCGGGCAAAGTATTCTGGTTCGGATGCATGCCCAGGATGGTAGTCTGAACTACCAAGCTGGAAACGCCAATAGCATCTTCCCATTCTTTTTCAACTGCTGAATCGGTGCCGGACTGACAGTAGGGCCCCAGCACCCCTGCCGGACACCCGGTTTTGTTTCTGACCAGCTCGGTCAGTTCCAGCGCCTTGCCCGGTGAGCGGTTGGCTATGACTATTCCGGCGGCTCCGGCCAGCGCCAGGGATACAGCCACAGCCCGGGCCGCCCCGCCGGCCCCGAGAATTAAAACCCTCCTGCCCGAAACACTGAATCCGGCATCCTCGGCCAGGGACCGGATAAAACCCGGACCGTCGGTATTATAGCCCCAGAGACGGCCCTGCCTGTTCACCACGGTGTTTACCGCCCCGATAAGTGCGGCTTCTTCGGAAACATGATCCAGACAGCCCAGCACCGCCTGTTTATGGGGAACCGTTATGTTAACACCAGCCATGCCCAGAGCTCTTACCCCATCCACGGCAGTAGCCAGGTTATCCGTGGCCACCCGGAAGGGAATATATGCCCAGTTCAAACCAAGTTCCCTGAATGCGGCGTTATGCATGGCCGGGGAAAAAGAATGGGCCACCGGGTCGCCAAACAGGCCGCATACCCTGATGGTCCCGTCAATGTGCATCATCATTATACCTCCCCGCAGCCGGTAGGCGGATTTCGTTTAAGTCTTTTAATAATAAATCTTTCAAGCCTGCGGTTGATAAGTTCCGTGGCCCAGTACTCCTTACCCGGCATGGGAGTGACAAGAATTGTAAACAACCCCAGCCTGTTACCCCCCAGTATATCGGTAAATATCTGGTCACCTATCACCGCAGTTTCCCCTCTGGAGGTGCCGATTGTTTCCATGGCCTTGAGAAAGGGTTTTTTTCGGGGTTTAACCGCCCGGCAAACAAAGGGGAGTCCCAACGTCCCGGTCAGATTCTGGAGCCGCCGGGGGCCGTTGTTCGATACGAAGCACATTTTAAAGCCCCTGGAATTAAGTTTGCTGAACCATTCCCTTATTTCTGGAGAAAAATCATCGGCATCCCTTGGCACAACTGTATTGTCCAGGTCGAAAAGCAATCCGCGAATACCCATGCCTGTTAAAACGTCAATATCAATATGATGAACAGAACCTACATACAGGTTGGGATATAAAAGTTTCCGAAACAAATTAAACCTCCCCGTCTTCCGCCATGCGCCTGGCCGCCGCCAGTTCCTCAGGAGTATTTACATTGATGAAGCAATTGGCGGAGCCTGCGCATTGTTCCATTTCCTTCCTGTCAATATATTTTACCCTTACCTTTGGAAAAAAGCCCTTTATTTGACGCTTTTTTTCCTTCAACATATTTTCTATGGGCTCAACGCAACCCTTGCCGTAAACCGCGAACAGCGGCTCAACGTATTCCCCGTCCCTTGGTATGACCACATCGTAACCCCGGGCATGGGGCAACAGGCAAGCCATGAGTTCAGCCCGGACAAAGGGCATGTCGCAACCTGTTACGAAAATATATTCGGTACCGGCCGCCTTAAGCCCGGCGTGTATACCTCCCAGCGGGCCTAAGCCAGGGTATATATCCCGGACAATGTGAAGACCGGAATAGCTGCGATGGTCTATCTCCCCTGTCACCAGCAGCACCTTGTCAAAAAGCCGGAATAGTTCCTGTGCCACCCGGTCTATCATACTTCGACCACCAACATCCAGAACCGCTTTGTCAGTACCCATGCGGCAGCTTTTACCGCCCGCCAAAATCACCCCGGTCACGGAATTCATTTAGATCATCCCATCCAGCTGCAATCTTGAGGCCGTTGAAAAACTGCGTCTGGCTTTGTCAGGCTCGCCGTACAGTGCTCACGTACTTCCAGTACGCTCCGCGCTGTCCGGCATCACCTTCCGCGCCATACTTGTTTTTGAACGGCCTCTGGTAGAGAATGTACGTTTTGCATCAGTCTCCTAAGAGGCCATTTGGGAAGTGTGAAGCGAGAGATTAGAAGTAAGTTTTTTATGAAGGTAATTCGTACAACGAATTTTTCCTCTATTTCCACTTCTGACTTCCCACGTCTCACCTATCAATTATGGCAGGCCTTTCGGATAGTCTATCGTAGAATATTCCTCACACAGTCCAATAC
>CBEULQ010000397.1:0-3557 GCA_965543975.1 uncultured Desulfocucumis sp.
ATAAACAAATTCTTGATTTACCTCACCAGCCAGAGAATACCCAACTGCGCCAGGCCTATAATGAACCCCAGCACCCCGCCCAGTATCTCTATGTGCTTTAATTCCCGGTGGGACACGGATAGTAATATCTGCTCCAGCCTGTCCAGGGGGAAGGAGTTCACCTTCTCCTCCACTATCTGACCGATGTTGAACTTTTCCTTGAAACGCCCCTCGAATTTGTCGGTGATTTCCGCGATCAGTGAGGGGAGGTGCTTGTTCAGTTGCTCGGACACGGAGTCCGTAATAACGGTTTTAACCGATATCGGTATAAACGCCGGCAGCTTGTCCAGCATCCTCATCTTTATAGCTGAAGCCAGGGATTCCTCTATGCCGCCCATCACTTCCCCGGATTTTATGAAATCCAGCAAATCATCGGCCGAGAGAAGTTCCTTTTCAATAACCTCACCTATTTTTTTTGCCAGCTCTTGTCGCCTTTTGGGGACCACTCCCTGAAGGTTGTAGCCCAGTATGTTAACCGGCTGGTAAGGCCGGAAAATGAGTTTGACCGCTATCCAGTTGGTAAGCCATCCTATCAGTGCGCCAATCAGGGGAAGCATTATAATATGCCACAAATTCAAGTTGATACACCTCCAAGTGACATTTTACCACAAAAATTATGAGGCCGTTCCTAAAACTCTCGCCCGGCAATTCAGTCATCAGTCGTCAGGCAGCGGTCGTCGGGATTATAAACCGTAACTTCATCTTTTTATAGACCAGTTTTATCCCGACAACTGACGACTGACTACTGACGACCAAATTGCCATGCTTGTTTTTGAACGGCCTCTATTCAAATTATAAAGCACCGACAACGGTGCTTCATAAAATTTCATCGTTTTAGTTTTTGTCGATGGAGCCGTTGCACAGATCGCAATCGGTACATTCCTTCACCCTGTGCAGGAAAACATGTTTAATAGTTTCCAGGGTATTACGGGGACGCTCTCCCTTTCCTATGTGGAATACTATTTCCTGTGGGGCCAGAGTGATGAGGGTGCTGATCAACATATCCTCGTAATTTATTTCGCTGTCCACCAGTTCCATCATGAACCCTTCCAGGTAATCGCTGTTAATCACCTGGTACTGGCCGTCAAACAATTTAAAAACTCCGTTGGGCTTTATCAGCACGTGTACCAGATCCAACCGGGGATCCTGTATTTCCACGAAATATTTCAGCAGTTGGATGAACTCATTATATTCCCTCTCCATGAGGAAATCATCCACTGCCCGGTCCGCCGCATCTTGTAATTCGTTTACATATTCTTTCAAACGGAAACGTATGAAGCCGTCGATGACTATATCATCGTTGCTGCGCAGGAACTCCAGAATTTTATGAAGTATTTTGTTTCTCCTGGCGATACGGTAAACTGATTGGCCGTCGTCCCCTTGGTTGATGTAGTTGGAGGCGTACTGGTAGATGGTTCTACGCTCTTCTTCGTTGAAATAATAGTAGTTTTCCCTTATTATATCGGTTAGCAGCAATTTTTCCCACTGACCCAGTATCAGGTCGGAAAGGGCGTGAGCCACATATTTTTTAAAGATAGCCAAGGCATGCTCTTCGTTGAACCTTATCGCGCTGCGGTTGGACACTTCGCACGACAGGAAGGTTATTTTGCCTGCGGGATTTTCTTCCAGCGTTACTTTCAGGCCCTCGTTTTCCAGGAAACGCAATTCCCGGCTCAACGTATCTTTAAGTTCACCTATGTTCCTGGTAGCTCCGATGGATATTGCCTGAGCCAAGGTATCACTCCCTTCCCGTGTGCTATATTATATGAAAGCAAAAAAAACGGTATACGATTTAAAGTCTGCTTTTAAAGTATAAACATAATATAATTTCAAAATGCCTTGAAAAATATATTATGAAACCCACCAATATGGATTGCGAGAATTATTTTGCTTGTTTAATTTATCCGATAGCCAACCGCCGCTAATACTCCCGCTTTTTCAAGCGGGAGCTAAGCGGCGCGAAGCTCCTGGATAACATCTTCTAAGATTCAGATGGGGTTAAAACCCCACCTGAATCAAGAATTTGTTTATTAAAATTACGAGGTGAGCGGATGAAGGAAAAGAAAGAAATGATGGAAATTGTTTCCTCAATCGCCCGGAAAGCGGGCCAAGTAATAAAGGAAAAGTTGGGAGGAAATTTCAACACCCAGTGCAAGGGAAGTCCAGCGGATTTCGTTACGGACGTGGACAGGCATTCCCAGGAAATAATACTGGAGGGGCTAGGATATTATTTTCCGAAGCATCACGTGGTAGCGGAGGAAAATGCATTCAACGACTATTCCCCGCAAAACAGAAGCGTGTGGTACGTTGATCCTCTGGACGGAACAACCAATTTTGTTTTTTCCATACCCTTTTGCGCGGTTTCCATAGCCCTGGCGGAAAAAGGCAGCCCCGACCTGGCAGTGGTTTATGACCCGCTGCGGGACGAAATGTTCACCGCCGTCAGAAATGGCGGAGCGAGTCTTAACGGTTGCCCCGTACATACCGACAAGACCGTGCAAACCCTTGACCGCAGTCTGCTGGTAACCGGGTTTCCGGTAACCCATGAATTCAAGGGACTTATGGCCGAGGCTTATACCAGGGGAATTTTGTTCAACAGCATGAATATCCGGGCACTGGGCTCCGCCGCCCTGGAACTGGCCTATGTGGCCTGCGGCAGGCTTACCGGCTCCTGGGAGGTGAAACTGAAGCCCTGGGATGTGGCGGCGGGCGCCCTGCTGGTGGAAGAGGCAGGGGGAATGGTAAGTGGAATCAAGGGCGAGCCACTGGCGCTAACAGAATTTGTGGACATTGTTTCCAGCAACGGCCTTATCCACAAGGAGTTTATCCGGGCGCTGGGCTATGGAGACTGAAAGGGGGACATCAAAATGGAATCGGAAAACCAATTTTATAATTATGGAAAATTTTACCCCAGAATGGCGGAATCCGTATTCGTGGCACCAGGGGCCAGAATCATCGGCAGGGTGGAAATTGGCGAGGGTTCCAGCGTCTGGTACAACACCGTTATCAGGGCTGATGTGGACGAGGTTAAAATAGGGCAGAAAACAAACATCCAGGACGGCTGTGCCCTACACGAGGATGAGGGCTATCCGTTGATCATAGGAGACCGGGTGTCGGTAGGTCACAACGTGGTGCTGCACGGGTGCGTCATTGAGGATGGGGCACTGGTGGGCATGGGCGCCATTGTGATGAGCGGAGCCAGGGTGGGAGCCGGGGCTGTGGTGGCCGCCGGTGCTCTGGTGACCCAGGGCCAGGAAATACCGGCCGGCCATCTGGCCATGGGCTCACCGGCCAAAGTGGTAAGGGCGCTGTCCGACAAGGAAAGTGAAAGTTTTGCCAAAATGGCGGTACGCTATCACCAGCGGGCTAAATTTTGCATGAATGCCGGCCCCAGTCCGGATGGGTTTAACCAGGAGTGAGTAGGTTGAAAGACTTTGTAATCTATGGGGACGGAAAAGGGCACAACAAAAAAAGCCCCCAAAATAGCGACTCTGAAAAGTATATAGAGTAGGCAGTCA
>CBEULQ010000398.1:0-3546 GCA_965543975.1 uncultured Desulfocucumis sp.
AAATTTTTGTAGAATATAAAAATATGTTACATTTTGCTCCCGGGCAGCGTCTATAATGACAGATTCTATTCTTCCGCCAGGCGCCGCGGGGGATGAGAAGAAAGGGGTAATTAAATGCCCTCCGCTCAGATGGATACCGAAAAGGAAATATTAAGCTTCGAGGAGCTTTACGACCGGCAATTTGATGCTGTAAACCGCTATCTGCGCTACCGGGTGCCGGATGTGTGGGACGCCGACGATCTCACTGCTGCGGTGTTCATCAAAGCCATGGAAAACTTTCACCGCTTCCGGGGGGAGGCTCCCATGGCCGTATGGCTGTTCCGCATCTGCCACAATACATATGTGGACTACATGCGCTCCCGCCGCAAAACGGTGGATATCAGCGAGGTGGCACTGGCCTCGGACAGCAACTGCGGTCAGCCGGAGGAGGAATACCTGCACCTGGAGGAATTGGTGCAACTTAGAAAACAGCTTGAAAACATACCGATGGATTACAGGGATGTAATATCATTGCGTTATATGGGAGACCTGAAATTCAGGCAGATTGCCCAGGTGCTCGGCAAAACGGAGTCCGCGGTGAGAATGATCCACTACCGGGCACTGAAGCTGCTAAGATCACTCATGGACCGGGACAGGGGGGAATGCGGCGGTGACGGATAATAAAGATAATGTGACTCACATTGACGGTTGGAGGAAAACAAAAGAGGATAAAAACGACGAAGAAGGCTACCTTACTGAATTACTGCAGCATATGCGCAGGGTAAGGGATACTGTTCCGGTAAACAATGTTCTGCGTGAAGAACTTCGCAGGGAACTGGCCAGACGCAGCCGTATAATGGGGGGCTCCACGGCGGGAGCGGCGGACACCACTGCTGAACCCTCCCGGCTTGCTGTAAAGCTCCGGGGCAAATGGCTGCTCCCGGGAATTGCCTGTGCTGTGGCGTTGATCATGATAATTTTTTTTGTATTCAAGAACAGCGGACCGATGGCGCTGGAAGCCGGGGAAACCAGAATTTTGAGCCGCTTCAGGGCTGATGACACGGTGCCGGCCCCTACATTTGATCCTTCCGGCTCCATAATGATTATAAGCCTGAAAGGATCGTTGCTTCTCTTGGATAAAACCGGCGGACAGTCCGACCCCGTGATTCCGTCCCCGGGGGAAAAATATCTTTGCCCGGCCTGGTCTCCCGGTGGGAAACAACTTGCGCTGGTTAGACAAAAAACTGGCGGGAGGCAGGAAATTATACTTGTGTCCCTGCCCGACAATTATGATTGGGGAAAATTAAACGGCATAATCCGTACAGCCCTGGCCGGGGCGAAGGTGCTGCTGGAGATTGATCCGGAAATGAATGTAAGCAGCCTGTCCTGGTCTCCGGACGGGAAGGCCCTGGCATTTTCCGCAGGGCAAAAGGGCGGCGGAGACGAGGTATACGTTTTGGAGAGCGGTGAAAAAGAGGCTAATGTTCTGTCGAAAGGAAAGACCTACAGCCTTGGGCCGGGCCGTCATCCTGCCTGGTCGCCCGACGCTTCGGCGCTGGTGGTGCAGAGGGATTATCCCGTACCGGCCGGCGGCGTTTACGGGCCTGCGGGTAACAAAGAAATATCCCGTTTATGGCTGGTGGACAGGGAAACCGGCCAGGAGAAGTTACTAGGAGAGGGCAGCTTGCCTTCCTGGGGCTCAAACGGCTATCTGTCCTATGTGGACTTGAAGTTAAAAGAGCGGGTACTCAGCTACCTGCCCGACGGGTCCCCCCAATTCACAGTGCAGCAGCTTACCGGTGCCGCCAGGGCCATATATCTGGGTAAAAAAGCTTCGGAGGTGAAGCCTCCCGCCAAATCCGGGGAGGCTGAAGCCCTTCTGAAAGGAGGGCAACTACTGGCGACGGCGGATAGTTCCCCCGGGGCGGTAGAGTTGGAGTGGATGAGGCGTCTGGAACTCGGCGGCGTTCGGGAGCCCAGAACTCTTTACCTGGGTCAAACCAATACCTTTGAATACATCGGCTTCGGTCCGGATGCCAAATGGCTGGCCACCTGCCGGCGGGAAGGCGATACGGTGATATTGAGCCGGATATTTGTGGAAGAACGGTCGCTAAAGGGGGTTGAATAGATTTGAAACTGGCAAGGCACTGTTGTAAATCGGTTATCCGTATTCTAAAAACTATGCTGGTTGTCCCCGGATTGGCGGTCTTAGTTTTGGCTTCGGGGCTGCCGGTTCAGCCGGCTTCGGCCGCCGGGGTGGATATAAAGGCATGGCCCGGGTTGTCCGGTCTATATAAAATGGACCAGGCTGTTCAGTTGAAAATAGAGGTGACGAACTTCGGCGAACCTTTCAAGGGCAAACTGGTGGTTGACAGGGAAGAAATTCCCGGCCGGCCCAAACAGCAGGATAACAATATACTGTATTCCCGGGAAATTGATGTTCAGTCCGGAAAAAACTCTACATTTATGCTGGTTCCGGGAAATGTGCTGGACATGCCGGCGGAGGTAAAACTGGTTTCCGGCGGGAGGGTGCTGGCCAGGACGCCGGTTCAGGGCACCAATGTCAGCGGCGGCCTGATAGGTCTGGTGTTGAGCGAGAAGGCATACCGCAGCGATTTGTTTACCTGGTTGGATAAAAAACTGGGTAATCAGTTCAACGCCAAATACATTAACCCGCAGGAACTTCCCGACAATGCCATTCTGCTGCAGGGCGCCGACTTGCTGGTGGTGAACCGGGATGCAGTTGCAGAGCTTACCGAAAAACAATGCGGGGCAATTATCGAATGGACCAGGCTGGGCGGGACCCTGCTGCTTTCCGGAGGAGCCGGGGCAGGGCAGGGTGGCAAATTTTCTGCGGTAAGTCCCGTGGAAACGCAGGGAAATACCATGGTAAGCGGCTCCATGGGGGGCCTTCGCCCTGACAAGGGAAGCCTTAACGCCGCTTCCGGCAGGCTGATATCCGGCAGGGTAGTTGCTTCTGAATCCGGGATTCCTTTAATGGTGTATGACGATCTGGGCCGGGGTAAGGTTGTATACAGCGCGGTGGCCCTGGAAGAACTGGGTGGCAACAATGAAAAACTATGGCTGGCTCTGGACGACCCGGACGGATTGGGAGTCTTTTCCCAGCGCAGAATCAAGGAGCCTCAAGTCGTGAGGGACATGCTGGCCAACGCCAGTTCATACCTTCCCCAGTTGGACCTGCCCCCGGTGCCCGCGATCATGGTTATATGGGTTGTTTATCTGGCAATAGCCGGCCCGGGAGTATATTATCTGCTGAAACGGTACGACCGGAGGGATCTGGCCTGGATTATGGTTCCTGCCCTGGCCGTTGTCGCGGCGGGAGGATTCTATCTCTTCTCCCCGGTCAACCGCTTGCAGGGATACCTTGGACAAACGCTCACCGCAGTTGATATACTGGGACCCGGACTGGCCGAAGTCCGGACGGCTGAAACCATAGTTATGCCCCGGGGCGGAAACTTAACGCTGCAAGCGGTTCCGGACATGATGGTGGAGCCTGTGAACTATTATGACTACAGGCGCAGGGACAAGAAGCTGGAAATAGTCAAT
>CBEULQ010000399.1:0-3544 GCA_965543975.1 uncultured Desulfocucumis sp.
CGAATGTAGAATTCTCAGCTATAATGTTTGTGTTTACTATAATAATTCTTTTGTTTTTTTACATTGCTTATTTAGCTATCAGAAAGGTAAAGCACAATTTATGATGTAGTCTTTTAAGTCTGTCCGTCACCATTGCAAACTGTTTGGCCCGCGATAATTAATATTAAAAAGCTACCCGTCAACCAGCGAGTAGCTTTTTTATACATTTTAATAGTTGAGTAAAAAGAGCCCGACCTCTAAACAAGGGGATTTTCAATTAGAGTAGCAAAGACAAATTTATGCACATGACCATCATCCAATGTAGTAATACCTTTTACAAAGTGAACATGTTTACCTCCACCCACAGGTATTGCAAGCCCGGTTTCTACTCCTATCTCGTGAAGGTGTTCCTCAAAAAAGTCGGTGTTTACTAATATCGCATGGACATGGCTTTTTTCTCTTGGTATGGCTTCGCTGGTAACCCCGGCGAAACGGTGGTTATGCCTATCCTCGCCTTCTTCGGCCAATCTTGTGCTACCAAGGAATTCATGTGTATGGGTTTGGGCTGCGCTTTTTTTCTTGGGTGCTGGGCTACTGTTTGGTATACTGTCTTTTTTGTTTGATTGAATGCTCTTTTTTGTTGTATTTGTTTTTTCGTTATCCACAATTATCCTCCTTTTATTACAAATCAGTTGTACATTTTAATTTGCATCAAAAGAAAACCCGGATTGTACCGGGCAAATAATGTAAACCGTTACAACAGTGGATTTTCTATTAAGGTTGCAAATACAAATTCATGAACATGGCCAAAATTTAGCGTTGTTACTCCTTCAACAAAATGTACATGTTTACCGTTGCCAACAGGAATGGCTGGTCCGGTCAGTACTCCCACTTCATGCAGGTGATTAAAAAAGAAATCTGTATTGGTAAATATAGCGTGCACATGGCTGTTTCCCTGGGGTATAACTTCACTGGTAACCCCTGCAAAACGGTGGTTATGTCTCAATTCGCCTTCCACTGCCAATTTGGTGCTGCCCTCAAACTCATGCACATGAGTTTGTGTACCATTGGGAACAAGGTTCTTTTCCTTTGTTTTTTCAGTTTTTTCTTTTGTTTGTTCCTTGCATTCAGGAATTCCCATAGTATATCCCCCTTTTATTATTGCTCAACACATAATATGCAATATTTTCCATTGTGTTACTTAAAAAAGCACCCGTCATATTGACAGGTGCTCACATTGGAAAATCACCGAGATCAGTGGTGAGATCCGTTTTCCGGGTCTCTAATACAAATTTTTATTAAAATAATAAGGATTTCCTCAGGTGCAAATTACAATATTGGATGGCTTTATTAATTTTTATTGGATGTTAATATAAAGTGCTGCACATTATATAATCTTTTCATTGGATGATCCTTGATCATATATTGGAGGGTCTTTAATGGACTTCGACATAAAATTGGACCGCCTGAACAAGATGCCAATATATATTCAAATAACAAACCATATAATTAATGACATTAATTCCGGTGTTTTAAAGGCCGGCACACTCCTCCCGGCAGAACGAAAATTGGCCTCCATGCTGGGCATTAACAGGAGCACCGTCGTCAACGCTTACAGCGAACTGGAAGCCCAGGGCTACGTATCCTCCCATGTAGGCAGGGGAACCATGGTTACTGCCCGGACAGACATCGCCGATGCTCCTGCCTTTCACTGGCAGGAAGTATTGAGCGGCCATGGAGAAAGTTTAATAAACCCCTATAGCATAGCCGTATCGGAACTTTTGAACCGGAGAAATTTAATCGCCATGGACTCCGGGGTTGCAGCACCGGAACTATACCCTCACGAGGAATTTACTGATATCTGCAGCCAAATATTGTTAAACGAAAGCAATACCATTCTGCAATACAGCTGTGCCCGGGGATTAAGGACCCTGAGAGAGAGCCTGGCCTCTCTTATGGATGGCAGGGGACTAACCGTAAATCCAGACAACATTATACTGCTTAATGGCTCCCACCAGGGAGTGGATATCGTCGCCAGACTACTGCTGGAGCCGGGGGATGCCGTTGTAATTGAAGAACCCACTTATATTGGAGCAATTGATATCTTTCGGGCATACGGCGTTAAACTTATAGGCATACCCGTAGATAAAGACGGAATGCTGGTGAATCACCTTGAAAGGGTTTTATACAGGACCAGGCCTAAGCTTATATATACAATACCAACATATCAGAACCCCACCGGCGCATGTATGAGCATGGCCAGGAGGCAGCGCTTGCTGGAACTGGCCTCTAAATATCACGTCCCGGTTGTGGAAGATGACGCCTACGGACTTATTTCCTTCGAGGGCGCCTCACCCCCTACCCTGGCATCCATGGACAGATCAGGATTGGTAATTTATCTCAGCACCATATCCAAGGTACTGTGCCCGGGCCTCCGGGTGGGCTGGATGGTCGCTCCCGCGGATTTAAGCGTCCTGGCATCGGCGGCTAAGCAGTTGAGCGACCTGCACAGCAACAACCTTGCCCAGCGCATGGTTGATTTATATTACCGCAAGGGGTTGTTTGACCAGCGCCTGCCCAGAGTTAAAGAAGTTTATCGTTCTAAAAGAGATACCATGCTGGCGGCGCTGGAGCAGTACGCTCCTCGAAAAATGTCCTGGAATATACCTGGCGGAGGTTTATACGTCTGGGCCACATTACCGGAAAAAGTATCGTCGATGAGGCTTTTGCAGGAAGCCGTCAAAAGAAAAGTTTCCTTCGTGGCCGGACACGCCTTTTATTGCTCGGGAGGGGGCAGCAATAAAATCCGGCTTAATTTCACCTATCCACCGGTTGAACTGATTAACCAGGGAATTAAAACACTATGCGCACTGATAAAGGAAATGGTGGCGGAGTCAGGTGAAAAAAATACGGCCGCCAGGGATATAATGCCCATAGTTTGATTTTTTCCCTGGCAGCTTGTTTTATTTATAGTTATAACTATTTTCGTGGGGTGATGGTGATGAGAGACCAGGAAAGAATAGAAAAGTATTACAAATTCGGAACCATTGACAATTACAGTGAAAAACATATTTGCGGGGGTAAAATAGAAAAAGGATACATATGTTTTACCCCCGTCCGCTACTTTAAACTTGCCAACCTGCTCTGGTCGGCAGTATTGAAAAACATGTCTGCGGAAAAAAGAAAATGATTACACATATGCTTATTTGATGCTATTTTAAGATTATCAATTGCCATCATGGGTTAATGTGCCGTCGCCGTCAACCGGTATTGCTTCACCCAGAAAAGTAGGCTTCGAACGCAGCAGGTGAATCTGGGCAAAAGCTTTGAGGCGCGCCGGGATCTCCCTCATTTCATAATACTCCGCACCGGCGTAAACATGTCTGTCGGCCTTGACCCCCACCGCTTTCAGCCCCATGGATTCGGCGGTATAAAGCGCCCTGGGAAGGTGAAAGGTCTGGGTTACCACCACCGCCGAGTCCACCATAAAAATATCCCTTGCCCTGTACATGCTCTCATAGGTGGAAAAACCCGCATGGTCCATGAAAATGTCCTCTGTGGGAAC
>CBEULQ010000400.1:0-3538 GCA_965543975.1 uncultured Desulfocucumis sp.
CATTTCATGTAATTTTTTTCTAATGCTTTTCAATAACTGTTATACCGACAATTATTTTTTTTAGACGGGTAAAAATTAATTTTTGATAAATTTATAATGTTCCACGAAAATACGTCGAATTACGGTGCAAAACGGCTGCATGACCATAATGCCGTGCTTTAAATTCGATGTTATTATTCACCCTCTGCCGTCTCACCCTTCATCTTGTCCAGCAACTCCTTCAGCATCTGCACTTTGTCCGGCGTCTCCTCCACCCACAATACATAAGTAGGATTACTGCTATTCCCTGATATATTGTTGGAAATGCCCATACTCCCCACCGATACGCCGCTTAGCTGGCTAAGCAGGCTGCGCATGGAACTGAGGGCCTGGTTGGCCGAGTCGCCGCTCATGATTGCAATGGGAGCCTTAATTTTCTGCCGGCTCTGATCTAAGGCCACCAGCGCGGCCCGCACATCTTTTTCTATGGCAGGTGGACATATAATCATAATCTCCCGGCCGAGTTCCGGGTTTTGGTAAGAAATTGTTCTAATCTCCTTGCCAAAATCAAACTTCTGCAACCTCTCCTCGGCGTCTTTAGACGTAACATTTTTTAACTGATAGACAAAGGTTTTTTCCTTAACCGCCTGCTGTATATCAACCTGTTTCAGAAATTCCTCCACCTGTTCCCAGTGACTGAATAACTCACGGTCAAAAACTAGCAGCCTGTTATCCAGCTCTATGTAACGGTTTAGTTTGAAGCCCGCTTTTTCCAGCAGTTCCGCCGCCCTGACCGGTGAAACCTGGTTCAGGGTTACGGACCTGTAATCCAGGGAAGGCACATTATCCTCTGTATCAACGGTGTAAATCAGCTCACTCACTTTTTTAAGTGTCTGGGCGGTACCCTCCACCAGTATAAAGTTGGGGTTGGCCTTGCTGATAATGCTTTTATGCGGATAGCCAAGCTCTTCCAGAGCCTTCTGAATCTCCTCCCCGGGCACGTACAGTGTGTCAAACCGGATGTAAATCATCTGGCTGAAAAAATTTTCCTGCAGTGTATCTATTGCACCGACTACTATGATTCCGTCTTGCTCCAGGTAATCCATGCCCTTGCTGTTGATGATGATTTCCATGGCTTGCCTGGGGGTGACATCTTTTAACTGGATGGTTACCTGCTGGTTTTCGTCCCCGGCTATTATGATATTTACCCCCATTTGGAGGGCCAGGGCGGAAAGCGCGTCTTTCAGGTCAACCCCGCGCAAGTCAATAGAAACGGGATTTCCGTCGGAAGCGGCCAGGGTTGCCGAAGGAGTGCCGGAATCAAGGGTTAAATCTGTATCCGGATAGGCCGCAGCATCGGCAATGTCGGTAAAAGCACCGGTATCCGCTACCGGAATATAGCCGGCATCCGCCCCGGCGGGGGGAACATAAAAACCGAAGGCGGAAGATAGCACCAGGGTGATCACAGAGGAAGATAGAAGTATGGCGAACACCAGTATAATCCTTAAAACTCTATGCATCATTCACCACCCCCGCTTTCCCCGGTTGTTGACTGGTTTTTGGCTATATTGATCCACGATCCTTCACCCGTGTCCGCCACCTGTCCGGAGTCGGAAGCACTGGCTGTATTCCCGGAGACTGCGTTACTTGACTTTTGCTCGGAGGTGGCTGCGCCCGGCTCTTTTTGTCCGGTTCCGTTTCCGCCGGTATTTACCACCGGTTTTGTGTCGATATTTTTTACCCTGCCATTAAAATCCAGGCGGAGCTTCCTGTCTCCCGACTTTAAATACACGGCGTCACTTTTAATATCGTACACCGTCCAGCTGCCTGCTATCACAGTGTCTTTCCGGGCAACATAGGCTATATTCCCGGCCTCGATAATGGCAACGTTATCTTCCTCTCCGCCGGTTATTACCCCCTTCAGCGACAGGGCTCCAGTAAAGGGGTCCCGCACCTCCGCACGCTCCCCGGTAACCCTGGTATTTTCTGGAAGATATGAGTAGACAGTCTGTTTCGGTGCCGCCGGGTTATTATCCTCTGCGGTATTTTTTTCTGAATTCATTGTCATAAAAATTACCAGAGCAATTATAACAACCGCCATACCGGCCCCGGAGATAGCTACAATTCTTTTATTTTTAACAACAAAATCTTTTATTTGTTCCTTGTTAAGTTTGATTTCCTTCTGTAGCAGTCCGCGCACCTGATTTCTCTCCTCCTGCCGGTGGCGTCCCGGATAATGCTGCCGCCTGCCCGCTTTTAATTGTTATTTATTTTCTGTAATAGGTTTTGCAGGTTATATCCGCCCTGAGATAGGGCAATTCATCTTGGCCCTTGCCGATTTTTAACTCGTCTATGGTAATAACCCGACGCCCGTACTGCAATTCCCCCAGAAGATCCACCAGCCCCTGGTAGCGTCCCTGGAAGGATACCGTGAAGGGCATTTCCATATAGCCCTGTTTGGTCGACCGGTCTGCAAAGGTTATCTGTATGAATTCGGAACCGGTTTTATCGGCGACCCTTTGCATATATTCAATCAGTTTATCCTCGCCTGCCCGGGGGGGTATGGCCTGTTCCAGGGCATACAATTGCTGCTGTAACTGAACGGCATGCTCCCTGGTGTTTTCCAGCTGTCTCAGGTGCTGCCCGGTCTGCTCCAGGGTTTGCCGCTCAGTTGCCCTTTCCTGCCGGGCGGCCTGCAGCAAGCCCAACTGATGATAAAGCAAAAATAACATCGCCGCCACCGCCAGGATACCCAGCGCAGCCACAGGCAGGCTTACCAATTGTTTTTTACCCGCCACCGGTCAGTCACCCGCCTTTCCGGCAGCCTGGGTTTCCTGTCCTTTTTGCGATAACCCGGCCTTTATTTCAAAATCAATAAATGTTTGATCTCCTTCAACCCTCTCGGTACTGGATTTGCAGTATACGTCGTTAAAAACTTTAATATTCTTTATTGCTTCTATAAACAGCGATACAGAGGGCTGATCATAAGCCCTGCCCTTAATGACAACTTCACCGGCGGCAGATCCCTTGGCGGAGGTTTTAGCCTTATCCGCAGTGGAGGATTTAACCGTTGTCTGACCAGCGGTGGGAATCTTTGACAATGCTTCGTTGACGGCGGCGTTACTTGCTGCCGCCGAGGCATTTATACCAAATGGGTCAGACTGCTTCTGGTTTTTACCCGGCTCCTGGCTAAAGGAAAAATCAATAATCCAAACATCCGCAGGCAGATAAGCACCCATCTCATATAATACTACCGACCAGTCCACGGGATTGCCGCGCACCTTCCGTACCAGTTCACCGGTTTTGGCAGTGTTGTCCGCCATGTCCGCGAAATATTTCAAATCAGTTATTCCCGCCTCCAGGGCCTTGCGCTCCTCCCGAAGCCGTTCGGCCCCTGCCCTGGCATGCATGGAGAGTGCAAAAAGAGAAACGTAAATAAGAATAAAAAGTCCTAAAACAACCAGGCTTATCAGCATCAATTGCCGTTTCTGGCGTTTTTGTTCCTGACTGGCCTTCAGTTCCGGAAGCAGCAGGTTGATTCTAATATCCACGAATTATG
>CBEULQ010000401.1:0-3538 GCA_965543975.1 uncultured Desulfocucumis sp.
GCATACGAGATAGTAAGCCGTGACTGGAGTTCAGACGTTGCTCTTCCGATCTGTGGCCAGAGTCGGGAGCTTTACAAAAGCCGCCGAGATGCTGGACTACGCCCAATCCAGCATAACCGCCCAGGTACAATCCCTGGAAGAAGAACTGGGCAACAGGCTGTTCGAGCGTTTAGGCCGGAAAGTGGTGCTAACTAAAGAAGGGGAAAAATTGCTGACCTATGCGGACCAGATACTTAAACTGTCTGCGGAGGCCAGGGAAGTAATTTCCGGGTCCGCCGCCCCCAGGGGCACCCTTTCCATCGGCGCCCCGGAATCCCTTTGCGTGTACCGGCTGCCCGAATTGCTTCAGAATTACCGTAAATTGTACCCTGCGGTGGAAATAGTCCTTAAAATCGGCACCTGTATTGATTTTATCAACTGGCTAAGGAATAACGAAATTGACGTTGCATTTTTCCTGGAAAGGGAAATAAACATACAGGATTTAATCGTCAAAATTCTTTTTGACGAACCTTTGGTCATGCTGGCCGGAGCCGGCCATACGCTTACCCGGAAGGATCAAGTTGGGCTTGAAGACTTGCACGGCGAATATCTTATACTGACGGAAAGGGGCTGCAGTTACCGGGCGGTATTTGAAGCTATGATGAACGAAGCCGGTGTACAGCCCTCCTCCACGCTGGAATTCGGCAGCGTGGAGGCCATAAAGAAATGCGTGATCAGCGGACTGGGCATCACCCTGCTGCCCAGGGTGGCGGTGGAAGTGGAATTAGCCGGAGGTCAGCTTATTGACATTAACTGGAGCGGTCCGGATTTCAACATGGCTACCCGGATCGCCTACCACAAGGACAAATGGATTTCCCCGGCATTGCAGGCCCTGCTGGACATGACCGGAGAAATGATTAAATAATTATTTTGGAGGGTAAGTCAGCTATGCCGGTAAAGGAAGTTTTGCTGCTGGGAAACCCCAGATTATACAATGTTTCGGATGAAATAGCCCAGGATGAACTGGAAGGGTTAAAACCGGTTGTCCGGGATTTGCATGACACCCTGATGGATTTCAGGAGCAGCTACGACGCCGGGAGAGCAATCGCCGCCCCGCAAATTGGCGTAATGAAAAGACTTATATATATGTACATAGATGAGCCGGTGGTATTTATCAATCCGGCAATCACAAATAAAAGCAGTGAAATGATGGAAGTCTGGGACGACTGCCTGTGCTTCCCGGATTTGCTGGTGAAGGTGCCCAGGCATAAAATATGCCGCATTGAGTACCGGGATATGAAATGGAAGGAATCGCACATGGATCTTGATGGCAACCTGTCCGAGCTGCTGCAACACGAGTACGACCACCTGGACGGCATACTGGCCGTTTCCAGGGCCATTGACGGCAAATCCTTCGCCTTTCGCAGCCAGGCCTGTTATACGACATACGTCAGGCACCGGCTTCTTTAAATACCATTGCCGGCAGCATTGATTGAGGTTGGATTGCAATTATCCCTTTAACCTTTTCAGCCAATCTGACACATAATCCGCTATTTCCTCCCAGCCGCGCTCCCCTATCACCCAGTGGGCGTGATTTTCAAATTTCTTGTAGGTGGAAACCGTCTTGTATTTTTCCGCCACCTTTTTAACCACCTGAGCCGGTGTTATCCTGTCTTCGGAACCAGCCACCACCAGCACCGGACATTTTATTTTATCCTCTTCAACTCTGGAAGCCCTGTGCACGTCCAGTAACCACAGCCCAATCTGCAGAGCAACCAGACCTGATTCGTAAACCATCCTGTCATAGGCCATTTTACGCTCGTTAACGCTCATTTTATGCATTGTCGCGTACACGGCGGTATCATATGAAAAGCGGAAGGATTTTCGCCAGAACCTCCCCCCTGCCAATACCCCGATAAAACTCTTCAGCACCGAGTATTTCAAAGACGGAATACCGTAAGGAGCAGCAGGCGTCAATAACACCAGAGCCTCCCCCAGCCCCCTGGCGCCCAGCATCTGGGCCAGCAGGCCGCCCATGGAGTGCCCCATGATAATAGGCTTACAATCCAGCTTTTTAATTTCTTTCTCCAAATCATCGGCATAATCCAATAAACTGGTGCTTCCCAGGCACGGGTCGGGATTATCCCGGGGGTCCATGTCGTGGTAGCGCAGCGTTGGAGTTATGCAGCGGTAGCCCCTTGCCTCAAAAAAGTTTTTGTAATTTTCCCAGCACCAGCACCCGCACATCATTCCGTGGATCATGAAAATGGTATCTGCCAAGATTTCACCCCGCCCCACCGGCTGTGTATCAAAAGTACTTTACAGGCATATTTTCTGGTTTATTTTAGAACCTCAAATCCTTTTTCGAGATCTTTAATAATATCTTCGGTATCTTCCAGACCGATATTCAAACGTATAATAGTTTTTCCTGAATACCTTGATCCGGCAGAACGCCCATATTTTCCGGCGGTGATAAGGCTTTTAAAACCTCCCCAGCTATAACCGATTCCGAACAGATCCAGTGAATTTATGAAAGAAGCTGTTTTTTCTTCTGAATAATCTTCTTTGAATGTAAATGCAAAAAGGCCGGAAGAACCGCTAAAGTTATGCTTCCAGATATGGTGCTGGGGATGGCTCATTAAGGCCGGATGGATCACATGATCCACCGCATCAACAGTTTCAAGCCATTGTGCAACTTTTAGTGCGGACTTTTCATGTTGTTTCAGGCGTAACGGTAAAGTCTTTAACCCTCGCAGGGCAAGATAGCAATCATTGGGCGACGCAAAAATCTCCATAACACTATAGAAATGTTCAAATGTCTTTGAATACTTCTCATTTACAGTAACAGTACCCAACAGCACATCGGAATGACCGGAAATATATTTCGTAACCGATTGAATGGATATATCAATGCCTAATTCAAATGGCCGCAAATAAAGAGGTGTTGCCCAAGTATTATCAAGTACGGTAACAATGTCTCTTTCACGAGCGATGGCGGTAATGGCAGGTATATCCTGAATTTCGAAAGTATTCGATCCCGGTGACTCTAGGAATATCAACCTGGTATTAGGCTTGATAACTCTAGCAATCTCAGCACCTGCGTCAGAAGGAATAAAGGTAACTTCGACATTGTATCGGGAAAGAATCTTATCACAAAAACGCGCCGTAGGACCGTAAACATTATCACACACAAGAATATGATCGCCGCTTTGCGTAAATGCCATCAGCGTGTTGGCAATGGCACTTATGCCTGACTGAAAAGCCCTGGTAAGGTATCCACCCTCAAGTTTTCTGAGGGCTTCTTCAAACGCTCTCTGTGTCGGCAAGCGGTCTGTTCCGTAGGTCACCCCGCCGTATTGGCCTGAATTTGCCAGAAACAGATCTTCACAACTATCGAATAATACAGTTGAACCTTTGTAAACAGGAGAATTAACTGTTCTCACTCTTTTGCCGTTTATTTCATCACAGTAATCCGTCGATCGAATAAGTTCGGTTGAATTTTTCATTTTTATAGCATTCCTTTCGCTGCGCCCAGGCACAAAACGTTATAAAATTTGAT
>CBEULQ010000402.1:0-3535 GCA_965543975.1 uncultured Desulfocucumis sp.
CGCCATACAGGTAATATAATTGTATTTTGGAAAAATGATAGGTCATTAAGGCTTTATTATCGCCTTTTATTGATTCCCTAAAATTATCTTCACCGCTGCCCAAAGAATAAGGGTCACCGGCCAATTCTTTTAAATTTGCTATCAGCAATTGATAGTTTAAAAGCCTTGCCCGTTTGGCAATTTTATAATAGCTCTGACATTCCTTGTAGAGCTCTTCTAAAGAACCCCCTAAAAGATATTTATTTTCAATAAGCAAGGTAAGGGCATACCCGGTAAATAGCAATTCCCCGCATTCTAAACCGTAATCAACAGCCTTTTTCAAGTAGTTAACGCTGGTCTTTCCGTGTTCTGCCCAATGGCTTATAAATGTGCCAATCATAAAATAGGATAAACATTTATAGTAACTATTATCGTATTTCTCAGTAATTTTGAGGGCCACTTTCTCAAACTCATGCCCTGTTTTATAGTCCCCCAGCACACTGCCGGTAAAAAAACTGTAGCCGGTATAGCCAATGGAAGAGTAATCGTTATTACCGTATTTAATAGAGAGATTTAATTGCTTCAGCATAATCAGCGTATACAATTTAGGATTGATCATGGATGCAGCGCTGGCCTGCACTATAAGGAGCCTCATAACTTTCTTTTGCACCGGATCGGTCATTTCCGGCAAATCAGCAATATCGTCCATCTTTATTTTGCGCAGGCGCCATTTAGCCAGCAAAATCTCATTGATAAAATCAATTTTTCCGGGATTTACCGGCAAATTTAATCCCAGCAGTTTTAAACCCTTTTTCCCTAATTGAATCGCCTCATGATATCTTTCCATGCCTGAATGCAATGCCACTTTGATACCGTATATATTGGCCCTTTCAAGGTCCGTTTTGGCTTTATCCAGGAGCAAATCAAACAGTCGCTCCGCCACGTCGAAACGGGTGCAAAGATACTCACATTGCGAGCGCTCCAGGTGAAGAGCATAAGTTAACCGGTAATACTTATCCCAAGCATTTTCCGGGAGAAGATCCATGCCGGATTTAAAATAGTTCAATGCTGAACCATAGGCTGTGGAAGCTTTGGCCTTCTTACCGGCCATCAAATTATATCCCGCCAGTTTAATTCTTTCTGCCGGGTCTTTTATTAAATATAGGCCCCGGTTCAATTGATCCATAATGTTAAAAATCTTTTCGTCCAGGTCATCCTGACCCGTGCTTTGTAAAATCAACCGGCCGATCTTTAAGTGCGCCTCTTTTTTTTCCTCATCAGGGACCAGTGAGTACGCCGCCTGTTGGACACGATCGTGTAAAAACTCGTATCTGGCTTCATAATCAACTACGGGCACAGTCTCATTGACAGTATGAATTGCTTTTAGAGTTTTGCCGGTATTATTTACCGGCAGGGTAAATCCTTCTACAATTGAAGGCCACAGGTCTGCGGCCGTTTGACCGGATGTCTTCTCACAGGCGATGGAGAGCGTGTTTAAATCAAATGTATTTCCTATGCAGGCTGCCAGTTTTAAAACATTACGGGTCTCTTCCGGAAGCTTTTTCAGCTTTCCCAACATGAGATTGATCACATCGTCCGTCATGGGCATTTCTTGAATGGCGGTCGGGTCCCACTCCGGGCAGCCGTCCTTGACGTTAATGCTTAGTATATTTTCTTTATAAGCCGCCTGTAATAACTGTCTTAAAAAGAAGGGGTTGCCGCCTGTCTTCCGGTAAAGAATTTCCGCCAGCTGCTCAGACCGCTCCTTTGCACAGTGTAGGGTATCAGCGACGAATTGATTGGTATTGAATAGATCCAGAGGCGCCAGCGACATATCTTGGACAGGGATCTCCGCTTTTTTCAGCTCCTCCAGAGTGCTCAACAGCTGGTCCGTACCGTTTGCTTCGTTGTCCCGGTATGCTCCGGTCAGAAACAGGTAAAGGCTTTCCGTATCTTTGCTTAGGTACCGGATCAATCCCAATGATGCCGGATCCGCCCACTGCAGGTCGTCAAGAAATATTACCAGCGGGTGTTCCTTTTTGGCCAATGCCCTGATAAAATTCATAAATACCATCCGGAAGCGGTTTTGGGCTTCCAGCGGCTGTAGTTTTTCAACCGGAGGTTGAGATCCCACAATCAATTCAACTTCGGGAATAACTTCGGTAATGACCGCCCCGCTCCGGCCCAGGGCACGGAGAAGTTTTCTTTTCCAGGCGGAGAGGCTTTCCCGGCTCTCTGTGAGTATCTGCTGTATCAAATCCCCAAAGGCATGGATAAAGGGTGCATAGGGAATGTTCTGCTGGAGTTGGTCGAACTTTCCGGTTATAAAATATCCTCTCTTTGCCCCGAGAGGTTTCAGTGTTTCATTAATCAATACAGTTTTTCCGGCACCTGCATATCCGTGAACCAGTAAAATCTCAGCCCGGCCGGAACACACCCGCTCAAAAGCAGCCGTTAAAGATTCTATCTCTTTTTCCCGCCCGTAAAGCTTGCGGGGAAGCTGAAAACGGCCGATCAAATCCATCCGACCGATTGTAAACGGCTCAATCACCCCGGTTTGGCTCCACTGCCGCCGGCATTCTTCCAGGTCCGCCAAAAGCCCAGCGGCGCTCTGGTACCTCTCCCCAGGGGTCTTGGCCAGTAGTTTTAAGATTATAACGGAGACAGCCGGAGAAATGTCCGGATTTATCTCCCCGGGGTATACCGGTTTTTGGGCGATATGGGCGTGTACCCACTGAATGGGATCACCAGCTTGTAAAGGAAGCTGCCCGGTCAGTAGTTCATATAGGACTACCCCCAGGGAATAAAGGTCGCTGCGGTGATCAACAGTCCCATTCATACGGCCTATCTGCTCCGGGGACATATAGGCCGGGGTTCCAGTTTGGGTATTGGGTATCAACTCATTTTGACCCTCCCGGAACAAAAGGGCCGCCGTGCTGAAATCTATTATTTTTACCCGTCCCGTACCGGGATGAATTAGAATATTATCCGGCTTTAAGTCCCTGTGGACAACGCCTTTTTGGTGGAGTTCCCCCAGGGTTTCTGTCAGTTGAACGGCAATGGAAAAGAAGGCCGGCAGGTCCGGAGGGCCGTTTTGAATATATTTTCTTAACGATATGGCCCCAATATCTTCCATAATGAGGGCCAGGGATACCCCGTCCCGTTCCAGTCGCGCCGGCTTGATGATCCCTTTTATGTTAAGGGTCCGGGTGTTCTCGTATTCGTTCACCAGTTTCGACATGTCAACCGGATTGACCCTTCCCGCTTTAAGGGCCTTGATAATAACCGGTAACCGCTCCCGAATTGTGTGACCCCGGTAAACCTTAAATCGATTATTTTCATGTATCTCTTCGATAATTTTGTAACCAGTTAATGTAAACACTTTAATCCGTCCTTCAACTTTCGCCGTTATGATAAGGCTACCGATCATTCGCACGGATAATCGCCATAGTGATTAAAAATATTGATCAATTTTTGAACATTATTTATATTTCATGGTTTATTTTGGAACAGTTTTCTGGTATTTATGTATTAAAAGAGAACTCCTACGGTCAGT
>CBEULQ010000403.1:0-3533 GCA_965543975.1 uncultured Desulfocucumis sp.
GTTTAATTTCAGAGATATTTTACGGATCAAATGTTGGGCAATGAGGGGGATGTCTTCCGCCCTCTCCCGAAGCGGCGGTATTTTCAAAGGAATGACGTTAAGCCGGTAGTACAAATCCTCCCGAATTCGCCTTTTGACGTCATCTCTTCCAAGTTGCGATGGGTTGCCGCAATGATACGTACATTGACAGGGATTTCCACATTAGCGCCAACCCTGCGAATCGCTTCCTCCTGCAAAACCCTTAGTAGCCGTACCTGAACCTGAGGAGAGATTTCACCGATTTCATCCAGGAAAAGCGTTCCTCCATCAGCTTGTTCAAACAGGCCTTTTTTCCCACCTTTTGATGCTCCGGTAAAGGCCCCTTCCTCATACCCGAACAACTCGCTCTCCAGGAGCGTATCGGGAAGGGCCGCACAATTGATGGCAATAAAAGGAGCTTGCTGTCCCATTCCTTCCATATGGATAGCTGTGGCAAACAACTCCTTGCCGGTGCCGCTCTCTCCCCGCAATAATATGGTGGAACTTCCCTTGGCCACGGTTTTGGCCGATGCTATAAGCCTGTTCATAATAGGACTCTGGTAGACTATATCATTAAAAGACGTTAATCTTCTATGCTTGTTTACTTTGGCAATGATTTCTTCCACCTGGCGAAAGTCTTTTACCGTGCTGACAGCCCCAATAACCTGGCCTTTTTCGTTAAGCACCGGAACACCGCTGGCCAGGAAGTGAATTGTCCGCCCCTGGTGCTTGATTTTTCGCTCAATCAGGTTGTAGGTTTTCCCCGTCTTTAATGTTTCAATGACGGGTGCATCCGGATTTAGAAATTCCTCCGCTGTGAGTCCAATGACATCCTCAGGGCTGCAATGAAAGATCCGGCATGCCACCCGGTTGATATGGGTTATCTTACCATTCCTGTTTACCGCAATAATGCCTTCGCTGACCGAGTTTAATATGGTTTGAAGCTCGTGCGCCTGTTCCTCAGAGGGCATTTGATCACGGAATTTGACGCTGTTTACGCCGTCTATCATTTTTAAATCGTCTATCAATTGACTTATCCGGTAGTTGGAACTGTTGCGAAATCGGATCATCATGCCATGTTTCGGAGACGCCTCCATGGCTACCTTATCTACATGATATTTTTCGTAAAGCTGAAAAATTTCATAGCCCAGTCCCGGACGGTCCACGAAGTCGATTTGGATCACATATTCCTTTATCAAAAATCACCTGCCAGTAATAGCGTTTTCCGGTGCCTGTCTTTTCACATTCTATTCTGGTCAATTTGCACGAAATTTGCAATGAATATATTAATATTTATCAGTGGAAATTGATGTAATCCTAATATTTTACGTGCCAAGCCACAAACTAGCGGCAGGGATTCAGCCTGCGGTGCAGAATTTTATACTGTCAATACTATACCATTTCGGTCCATTTTAGAGCGCTGTCCTAAATTGTTACGAATCCATGTGCTTTTATGTAACAGTTAATTTAATCGGGAAGGCAGCCATGTTTTTAAACTGCTCGTTGGAGGTGAACACCGGTGCAGAGACTTTGCCAGGTATTTTACCTGGGGCAGTACGATTACAGCAAGGCCGGCATCCTGCAAAAGAGGCTGGTTGGTAATAGGGCAAACTCTTCCATGCCCGATACGCTTCTTCTCATGAACCATCCGCCTGTATTTACAATAGGCCGAAAGGGGACAAGGGAGCACATACTGGTTAATGAAGAATTACTGTTGCGGGAGGGTATCGCGGTTCACGAAACTGACCGGGGGGGGGACATCACCTACCATGGGCCCGGCCAATTGGTCGGGTATCCGATCCTTGATTTGCGACACCATGGCCGGGACCTGCACCAACTTATTAATAATTACGAAGAGGTAATTATCCGCGTTCTTAACAATTATGGCGTCAAGGGCAGGCGTATAGAAAAATATCCCGGCGTATGGGTGGGGCCGGAGAAAATTTGCGCCGTGGGAATTGGAGTAAGTAACTGGATTAGCTATCATGGATTTGCCTTCAATATTGAGCCGAACATGGAGCATTTTTCTTATATTTTACCTTGTGGCATCAAGGAATACGGAGTCACATGCTTAAGCCGGGTTCTGGGCCATCCGGTGCCGGAAAGGGAAGTCGCGGCTCAAATAGTAAGGAGTTTTGGCGAAGTTTTTGCTGTACAGATGCTATATGAAAATACGGTTGATAAGATAATGCTGGCGGCAAGCCAGGGAGTTTAAGTTAGTGAAAGCAGGTGGGCATAGTGAATCAGTCAGTCAAAGCTGCGAGACAACCACCTTGGTTGATTACAGCGGCGCCACAGCCGGCAATGATGGAACGCATGTGCCGCTTGCTGGAGCAAGGCGGGCTCAGCACGGTATGCGAATGGGCCAATTGCCCGAATATTGGCGAATGTTATGGAAGGGGAACAGCAACTTTTTTGATCCTTGGCCGTACCTGTACCAGAGGTTGCGCCTTTTGTCCGCTATCTAAGGGTAAACCAGCAAGCCCTGATGAAGCCGAGCCGAAAAATGTAGCCAAAATGATCCATTCTTTAGAACTGGGTCATGTGGTGATTACTTCAGTAAGTAGGGATGACCTGCCGGACGGAGGCGCAAACCATTTTGCCAGAACCATAGAGGCAATAAAAAAGCATAGTCATGGAACTTCCATTGAGGTACTGATTCCTGATTTTAAAGGTTCCCGAAAAGCCATTGAAATTGTGGCCGGAGCAGGTCCGGACATTATCGGCCATAACCTGGAGACGGTTCCCCGGCTTTACAGGGAGGTTCGCCCCGGCGCCGGTTATGCTCTATCTCTGGAGGTACTGGCGTTAATAAAGCAAATCGATAAAAAAATCTGGACTAAGTCGGGGCTAATGCTGGGACTGGGTGAAGAAGAAGAGGAATTGTTTAAAACTATGCAGGACCTGCGACAAGTCCGGTGTGATTTTCTGACTCTCGGCCAGTACCTGCAACCGACCGCAGAGCACCATGCGGTGGTGGAGTACATTCCGCCGGAAAAATTTGATCATTACCGTGATATTGCACTGGAAATGGGATTTCTACGGGTATTATCCTGCCCTCTTAGCAGAAGTTCATATCGCGCGGAGGAAATGCTAAGTGGCCTTAAGTAACCAAATTGAAAATAAGGGAGGAAAAGAAAGTGGCTGAAAAGTTGAATATGCCCAAGCTGGGGGCAACGATGGAAGAAGCTTTGATCGCTGAATGGTATAAAAAAGAAGGCGAAAATATCCAACAAGGCGATTATTTACTGGAGGTACTTACGAAAAAAGCTATCTTTAAAGTTCAATCTCCCGTGACCGGAGTAATGTACAAAATACTTGCCGCAGAGGGCTCCACCGTGGCGGTCGGCCTGCCGCTTGCAGTCATAGCGGAAGAGGGCGATGAACCGGCTGCTTTAAAAAGAGTGGCTGAAGAGGCTATGGCGGTTTTGCAAGCACAAGGAAAAGCTCTATAGAAGATTCATCGCCCTCTTCCGCTATGAGTTCGGAAAGCACACGTCTGAACTCCAGTCACG
>CBEULQ010000404.1:0-3523 GCA_965543975.1 uncultured Desulfocucumis sp.
CCTCCGTCACTTCCCTACCGGTTTTTTATTTGAGAGAAATTAACGGCCCTTTATTTAACCATTTCAATGAAACGGAGGATTAGCTCCTGATGGATAGCGCCAATGCATCAACGATGTGTGCAGGCGCAAATCTGGACACTTGTTCCAGGGCAAATTCCTTAGGCAGCGCATCACCGTTCAGATACTCCTTATTTCTGGTGATGGCGTCAAATGTATCACAGGCGGCCACTATCATTATTTCAATGCCTGGTTCAAGGAGACCGTCAGGGTAGCCTTCGCCTCCAGGTCGTTCATGATGTCCGCGTATGATGGACTTAATGAGTGTAGGCGCATCAGGCCATGAATCTTTGATTAAGTTTTCACCGGCTAATGTATGAGCCTTTATCAGCGACCAGTCAAAAGGCTGAAGAGGATATTTGTAGAATAGTTCCTTTGGCCAAGTGGATTTACCTATATCGTGAAGATAGGCTGCAAAGGTTATTTCCTCGCGGTTACCTAATTTTAACAACGATGCCACTTTCATAGAAAGCTGGGCAACCTCGCGACAATGTTGCTCCAAAGCCGGGAAAATCGACAGGACGTTATTGGCAAATTGAAGGAAACTCAAAGCGGCGCCTCATTTCTGAATTATAGTTATAGAATATTTGCATCTTCATGCAGGCTACAAAGATGATAATGGCCAGATCTCTTCCTGTGGAAGATTATAAATTAAATTTGTGCTTCATACTATTCTCTATAAATACCAATTATTTCAACAAAAAAAGACAAATTATTATCTTTAGAGGATAATAATCTGTCCATTAATAAAGTGCCCCCCATGTCAATTTTCCAGAATGTTTAGTTTATGCATTTTTATTGCTGCCGCCAAAGCCAGTTTTGTTTCAAATTGGTCGATAGAAATTCCTAAAATTTTTTCAATGCGTTGTTTTCTAAAGACTAAAGTTTTATGGTGCAAAAAAATTTTTTGGGCCGCTTCCTTCAAGTTGTTGCTTTGCAAAATTATTTCCAGAGTAAATAAAAGATTGGCTCCTTTTTCACGATCATAATTAATAAGTGGCCCGATCATTCTTTGGACATACTCTGTGGCATGCTCTTTTCCACTATAGGATGCAAGAATTTGATAGAGGCCGATATCCCGGTAATGATAAATTCCTTCACCTTTTTCCCCTTGACATTTAGCCGAAATCACTGCGCTCCGCGCCTCACGATAACTCTTTTCTAAGCTGTCATGTCCGTTATGGATGTCACTTACACCAATTGTTATTTTTATATCCGGGTAATAGTGGTTTGTTTTTTCCTTGATTTGTGTAGCAGTTCGCGCAACTATTTTCCACATGTCATCAGCATGACCAACCTGTAACAAAACTCCTATACTATCTCGAGCATCCCACAAAACATATTCTGGGCTTTTGCTCAAAAGAATGATTATATTTCTTTTTTTCTGTTGAATTTCAATAGAATTAATTTTGTCTTTTTCAAGGAGTGCATCATTTACAATATCAATCAAGCAGCAGAATAAAGGAACCGTTAAATCTATTCCCCACTTTTCAGCAGTTGCCAAAGCATTTCTATCTATAAGGATATTACCATTGATGAGATCATTAAAAAAATCGCTTTTGCGTTGTAAATCATAGGCCATCTGCAACATTCTTTCAGCTTTACGCCGTTCTGAGATGTCCCGAACTACACTCACAATTCCTGCCATCTTGCCGGTGTCATCGCGCAGCAAGCTTACGGAAACCTCTATCCACATGATTCGTCCGTCTTTGCAGAGATGTTCCAATTCAAAAACATGTCCCTGGCTGATTACCTTCTCATCGGCTAAAAACTGCCTTAACTTTACACATAATACCTGCATGGAATCGGACGACAGAACTTCTTCTAAGCTCCGGCCGATAACCTCTTCCTGGATACAGTCCAAAAGCCGGACAACTGACGGACTGACGTATACAAATCGTCCTGCGAGGTCTACGGTCCAAATGACATCCAACACGTTTTCCGCCAGCAGGCGATACCGCGTTTCGCTTTCCTTCAGGTCTGCAGTAGCCTTTGCCAGTAACTCTGTCAGTGAATTAAACGCGACTGAAAAATCTCCCATAAAGTCGACCCGTTGGGTAAAATCCCCGCCGGCAATCATCTGGGTCTGCCACGTTAGATGGCGCAGGTTTGCCTGAAGGGCTCTCAGCCCGCCAGAAAGTATCCCTTTCACCCGCATATTTGGAGACAGATCTCCCTTTGCCAGGGCCAGCACAAAACCCCTCATGGTTGCGAGTTTTTCATATAAACTGGAAAGCTCCGGGTGCGACTGTAAAGCAACCGGCAACATATTGTCTGGCTCTTTATTTGAAATCACATCTTCCAATGCCTGTACCGCGAGGTCAAGGAGCGTTTCCTGAAGGTCATCTTGCGCGGCCATGATATTTCCCTCCTGCTAAACCACTACCTCAGCGATAAACCGGCAGGTCCGGTCCCCAGTGCACCAACAGTCTACTTCCTTAACGCGAAATTGCCGGTCGGTGAAGAAAGACTCCATGAGAGCCGCGATAAAACCCTCATCGTATTTACAAATCTCCAGATCAGACTCAGGCAGCCCGGAGCAGTCAAGATCCTCCTCAACGGTCAAAACGAATGAGCCCTGATCAAAATCAGCCTTTTCCACCCGGAGAATTCCTAGCCGCAACTCTCGAAGCAACTCCTGAAGCTTGCGGATAAATTCATGGAAGTCGTTTGTTTTACCGATCATATTATTAAAAAATTCACGGCCAGCCAATCTGCCAGACTCGTAAAATATTTCGTCAGCCTTTTCAGTACCGAACTGTGCCTCAATTACATCCCGAAAAGTATACTGCATTAGTCGGTATAGCTCGACCCTGGTCATTGGTCCGAGGTTCGGCCGTCCAACAGCAATATCCCCAAGTAAATCCCATGAAAAAGGATACTTTCTCTTCTCCATAACCCATATCCCTCCCCTTTTCTTAATTTTTCTATACAAAGAGCACGAATCCTGTCAATAGAAATAAAATGTCTATCAATATGCAGGCGGACCTTTATCGAACTATTTCCTTTTTGATATTTTTTCAGCCAGCTCGTTGAGGTAGACCCATCTTTCCAGTTTCTCTTGCAGTTGCTCTTCTAAGTCTTCTTTCTCAATTAATAATTGCTGTAAAAGAACGTAATCGGCAACCGCCTCGTTAATTTTGCCATTTGTCTGTTTGATTTTATCTTCAATCTCAGCAATTTTACTATCAATTTCCGCAAACTCTATTTGTTCCTTAAAAGAAAACTTTAAAGGTTTTTCCTTCTTTTTCTCCGGATCAGCCTTACCCGGCATATTGTATTTTTTATCAGCAGTTTCTTTAACTTTATCCACTTTTTTATTAAAACTATTTTGACAATTACTACTGCTCTTTTCTTTGAAATCTGAATAATTTCCCGGGTACTGCACTATATTTCCATTTCCCTCAAAGGAAAAAATCTTTTCTGCCATTCTGTCCAGAAAATATCTATCATGAGAAACAGCAAT
>CBEULQ010000405.1:0-3520 GCA_965543975.1 uncultured Desulfocucumis sp.
GTGTGTCCGTTTATGGCCTTTTTTTATTATCCAAATAAGCGAAAGGGGATTAAATAAAATGCACAAAGAATCCATGGCATTATTAGAATTTGACAAAATTAAGGAGAAACTGGCTGATTTTGCCGTCTCAGCCCCGGGAAAGAAAATGCTGGGAGAACTGGAGCCCTCCATTAATAAAACGGTGATTGAGAACCGGCAGGCGGAGACCACCGAAGCCCGTGCCATCGTGGACCAGTACTACAGCATACCGCTGCACAGTCTCACCGGGATAGAAGCTATGCTGGATAAGCCGGACAAAGGGATGACCCTGTCCCCGGAGGATCTGGGGTCCATCAGCGGTTTTCTGGAAGAATGCAAAAAGTTAAAACGTTTCCTGAAAGAAAAGGAGCATATGGCTCCCATGGTCAGCGCCTACTCCCTGTCCATTGACGGGCTGGATGATCTGACAGAAGAAATAAGGCGATGCATCCGGGGTGGCCTGGTGGAAGATAAAGCCAGCCCCGAGTTGGCTAAAATCCGCAAAAAGTTAACCATCCTTGAGGAACGGATAAAAAACAAGGTGGAGGACATTATTAAATCCCCCGCCTACAGGCCCTTTCTTCAGGAAAACCTGGTCAGCATCCGGCAGGGGCGTTATGTGGTCCCGGTAAAAAGCGAGTGCCGCAGGAGCATCAGGGGCCAAGTGCTGGACACATCGGCCAGCGGCTCCACGGTTTACATTGAGCCCCTGGAAGTATCGCGGGTCCAGGACGAACTCAACCTTCTCAGGTTCCAGGAGGAAAAGGAAGTCTTCAGGGTGCTGTCCGCTTTAACAGAACTGGTTAATGACTGCCGCCAGCAGTTATCGGTCAACATTGAGACCATGGCGCATCTGGATTATGTATTTGCCAAGGGAAAATTAAGCAAAGCGCTGGGGGGAATGAGGGTCAATGTTAACGATGGCGGCAAAATTAACATAATAGAAGGAAGGCATCCACTGCTGGGCGGCGCCGCCGTACCGCTGAGTGTAACCCTGGGAGGAGAAAACCGGGCACTTGTTATCACCGGCCCCAATACCGGGGGGAAAACCGTGGCGCTAAAAACTGTGGGCTTGCTGACGCTGATGGTGCAGGCCGGCCTGCACGCGCCGGTGGAAGAGGGCAGCGAATTTAGCATATTTAATAATGTTCTTGCAGATATTGGGGACGGACAGAGCATAGAACAGTCTCTGAGCACTTTCTCGTCTCATATCCGCAACATCATCAATATACTGCAACAGGCCGGAAGAGGCACCCTGGTCATCCTGGATGAACTGGGCGCGGGCACCGATCCCCAGGAAGGAACCGGGCTTGCCATCACTGTACTGGAGAGTCTCTATGAGGCCGGAGCCACCCTGCTGGCCACTTCCCATTACAGTGAGATTAAATCCTTTGCTGCGGGAAAACCCGGATTTACAGTGGGCTGCATGGAATTCGACATTAAGACCCTGCAGCCTCTTTACCGGCTCCGGCTAGGGCAGGCCGGCGAAAGCAACGCACTGTTGATAGCCTTGCGGCTGGGAATGGATAAGAAACTCATTGAGAGAGCTCATGAAATTACCTATAACGAGCACAGGGAATACCAGACAGTCCAGCCTGCCCCTACCCCCACAGAAGAAGCTCCGGAAACAAAAAAACCGGAGCAGGCCGGCCATTTGGAGTTGGGAGACAAAATCGAAAAGGTCCAGCGGCTAAAGGAGCATAAAGATATGTGCAACTTAAAGGTGGGCGACTGCGTATTTATCAGCAGCATGGGCCGCACCGGGATTGTTTATGAAGAGATTAACAGCAAGGGGGAAGTCGGGGTCATGGTGATGAAGCGAAAGTTAAAAGTCAACCATAAAAGACTTACTCTGCACGTGGAGGCCGAAATGCTTTACCCCGAAAACTATGATATGGACATCGTACTGGAATCCAAAGAAAATAGAAAAAAACGTAAAATAATGAGCAAAAGACACGTTAAAGGTCTGACCATATCTTTGGAATAAACAGGCAAACCGCCGGCAATGGCGGTTTGTTTTTTTCTGGGATTTATATAAGTAAGCCTTGGGAAGGGGTTATCCAGGTCTTACAGGCTGTTATTTCAACGGCCTCTAGAGCATTAAGAGCACCGCCACTAATGTTGAAACAACCATTCCCGCCGATACAGGGATAAAATTTTTCCTAACCAGATCCAGCACCGGAACGCCCACTATACCTGCCACGGCCACCAGGGAGGACCAGGCGATGATTGTACCCCCGCCTGACCAAATGGCCCCTATTTGTCCTATGGATGCCAGAGTGGCGGAAACATTTTCATTGCCTCCACCTAAAGCTGCCGCCAATGTTCCCACCAGGGGCAGGCCCGAAAAACCTGAACCGTCAAGGCCGGTAATCACGCCCAGTATCAACAGGCCGAAGCCGGCCAGGAAGCCGGTAGGGCTTATTACGGTGGCCAGGGCGTTGCCTGCGTCAAAAAGATAGCCGGGAGCACCTTCACCCAGAATGACCGGAGCAGATTCAGGACTTCCGATAAAGAAGAAGCCTGCAATGGGTATAATGGGTCCCATCACCTTGAAGGCAAAACCAAGTCCTTCACCCAGGAAATCAGATACACTATCCATTCCCCTGACCTTATAAACCAATAAAGAAGTAATTATTATCACCAGTAGGGCTGATCCGCCGAGCAGTGCTGAAGCATCGCCTCCCTTTATGTTAAAGGCGAAAAGGGCGATTAACACACCTATAACCAGAATACCCATCAAAGCTGCCGTGAAATTTCCATACCGCTCTCCTTCGGGGGTTTTTTCCACGCCCCCTGCCTGTTCCACTATGTTAAAACCTGTGGATTGATCCTTTTTAACCTTTTCCGCATAAACCCTAATTTCATTCCTATTCATAAACCATGCCATAGTCATGGCCACAATTCCTGTTAAGACTGTTAAAATTCCCGCCCGGGAGGTCACCATTTCCACTGCCACACCGGCAGACTTTGCCGTAAGCCCGGGGGCTCCCTGAATTACCACGTCTCCACCAAGAGCCATTCCCTGTCCGGCCAGCGCAATGGCCACTGCGCACATAATGGGCGGAAGCCCGGACCTCATGGCTGCCGGTATAAGCAGCGCCCCGATCAGCGGTACTGCGGGAGTAGGCCAGAACAGTAGCGAAATAAAGGTAGTGCCTAAAATAATTACCAGATAAGCCGTTAATGGAGATTTCATCAAACCCTTAAGCGGCTTAACCATTACTTTATCGGCTCCGGTCACTTCCAGCGCCGCCAACAGTGCCACCATCACGCTAATAATCATAAATATACTAAAAAGTCCTGTGGCGGCAGTGATGCTGGCGTTAAAAATGGTGGTTATACCGCCGATAATGCTTCCCTTATAAACAAATCCTATGGCAAAGGTAAAAAGTATGCACGGTATAATAACGTTTTTTCTCAAAATCATGGTTGCAATTACAGCCAATACTCCAACAATATAAAGCCAGTGTTCCGCCGTAAAATTCAATTCTGCCATTTT
>CBEULQ010000406.1:0-3518 GCA_965543975.1 uncultured Desulfocucumis sp.
CTAGTCGGCCGTTGAAAAACTGCGCCTGGCACTTTACTCAGACTCGCCGTACAGTATCAATTGGGGACATTCCTCTGACATAGAAGCCATGCTCCTAAGGGAGGTGTGTCCCCTGACCTCTGCCCCACCAGTACGCTCCGCGCTGTCCGGCTTCGCCTTTCGCGCTATGCTTGTCTTTGAACGGCCTCTAGTCGGCCGTTGAAAAACTGCGCCTGGCACTTTACTCAGACTCGCCGTACAGTGCTCACGTACCCACCAGTACGCTCCGCGCTGTCCGGCTTCGCCTTTCGCGCCATGCTTGTTTTTGAACGGCCTCTGGATAGGAACGAGCGACAACTTGTTCCTTAAATGCTTACTGCTGCGCCGCTGCACCGGCAGCATCAGAGGTTCTTGAGGGGAGGCCGTATTTATCCCTGATTTTTTGTTCTATCTCATCTAACAAATCAGAATGTTCCTTGAAATACTCCTTCACATTTTCCCGGCCCTGTCCCAGCCTGTCGTCCCCATAGGCATACCAAGCGCCGCTCTTGCTCACTATGTTCGCCTCAACGGCCATATCCAGTATGGTGCCTTCCCGGGAAACCCCCGCTCCGTACATAATATCGAAATCCGCTTGCTTGAAGGGCGGGGCCACCTTGTTCTTTACCACCTTAACTCTGGTTCTGTTGCCCACCACTTCGCTTCCCTGTTTAAGCGCCTCTATCTTGCGCACCTCCAACCTGAGGGAAGCATAGAATTTCAGAGCCCTGCCGCCGGGGGTTGTCTCCGGGTTGCCGAACATAACCCCCACCTTCTCCCTTAACTGGTTAATAAAGATATTCACTGTGCGGGACTTGCTGGTAATACCGGTCAGCTTGCGAAGAGCCTGGGACATCAGTCTGGCTTGAAGTCCCACGTGAGCGTCGCCCATCTCGCCATCTATTTCCGCCTTGGGCACCAGCGCTGCCACGCTGTCTATCACCACCACGTCAACGGCGCCGCTGCGCACCAGCACCTCGCATATCTCAAGGGCCTGCTCCCCGGTATCCGGCTGCGACACCAGCAGGTTGTCAATATCTACCCCAATGTTCCGGGCGTAAGTGGCGTCAAGGGCGTGCTCCGCATCGATAAACGCGGCTGTGCCTCCCATTTTCTGGGCCTCGGCGATGATGTGCAGGGCCACTGTGGTTTTACCCGAGGACTCCGGGCCAAATATTTCTATAACCCTTCCCCGGGGAACCCCTCCCAGGCCTAGGGCGATATCCAGGGATAATACCCCGGTGGGAATTGCATCAATGTTAAGTTTTGCGGGGGAATCCCCCAGCTTCATTACAGCGCCCTTGCCAAACTGCCGCTCAATCTGGGTCAGGGCGGCATCCAGCGCTTTCTGCCTTTCCATGGACAATAAAAAAACCTCCTTTCGGAAATGGACAAACAGAATCATACAACACATAAATCATGCAATACATTTCGACGTACAGTGAGGCCGGGTCACAGTTGTTGCCAGCACATCTTAATTTTACCATGGCGTACATATGTTTGTCTAGGCCATAATTGCCAAAAACAAAATCTGTTGGCAACGACACAAGTATGAAGTATTATTGATGAAGGCAATTTAATCTTTCGGGTGATAGAGATTGAACAGAAAACAGTTTTTACTTGGTGTGAGAAGTGCCCTGCCCATTGTTTTGGGCTACCTTCCCCTGGCTATGGCCTTCGGGGTACTGGCCAAATCCGGCGGCCTGACCATCGGCCAGGTGGCAGCCATGTCGATACTGGTCTATTCCGGCTCCGGCCAGCTAATAGCGGTAGGAATGTTTGGCGCCGGGGCGGCCGCGGCGGGCATAATCACCACCATATTCCTGGTTAACTGCCGCTACCTGCTGCTGAGCGCTTCTTTGGCCCCCCACATGAAGAAGCTGTCTTCACCTTTTTTAGCGCTGCTGTCCCATGGCATTACCGACGAAACCTATGCCGTGGCATTAAGCCATTTTCACCAGAACCGCCCGGACGGCTTTTATTTACTGGGACTTTTTCTCACGGCCTACCTGTCCTGGGTTTCGGGCTCCGTAACCGGAGCGGCGTTGGGCAATCTAGTGAGGGACACCACCCTGTTCGGACTTGATTTCGCACTCACCGCCATGTTCATCAGTCTGTTGATTATGATGCTCAAAGACAGGCCGGGGATACTGGTGGCCGTCCTGGCAGGGGCGTTTTCGGTAATATTCAAATTATATCTGCACAATAACTGGAATATCATTCTGGCTACGGTGATCGCAGCCACAGCGGGGGTTATGGTACAAAGATGGAACAAACGGTCATTATCGTCATCATAGGGGCGGCTATAATAAACTATTTGCCAAGAATGTTCCCCCTGGTATTCCTTAGCAAAATAAACATGCCGCCGGTAATTACAGACTGGCTGGGATACATACCGGCAGCGGTGCTGGCCGCTCTGGTGGTCCCGGAAATACTTTTACAGGGAGGCAGCCCGCTGATCGGGCTTGCCAACAAAAAACTGCTGGCAGCCATTCCCTGCTTTGCCGTGGCCGTTAAAACAAAGAGCCTGGCCTTTACCCTGCTCACAGGCATGGGGACCATGGCCCTTCTCAACGCTTTATCTCGCTAACAGCCTGTAAGATCCCGTCCTCGAAGGCCGGGATCTTACAGGCTGTAAAGCCCACTTATATTGATTTGATGCGCCAATCAGCCGCCAACCCTGCTGCGGGCCGGCTCTACACTTATCCGGCGCCCCTTTACGGTACTGTGGTGCAAATAGTTAATCACGCAGCTGGCCCACTCCTCATTAACTTCCACAAAGGCAAACTTCTCAAATATATTTATATCCCCGACGAGATTTGGCGGAATGCCGGTCTCATCCGATATTATCCTTACCAATTCCGCAGGCCGGATATTGTCCTTTCTGCCTATGGTTACAAACAGCCGCACCATTCCGGGCTTGGCACCGGTGTTTCCGTGACCTGCGGTTTCCTCGGCACCCTCCTCGCCGACAGGGCCGAAGGACATCTTTAACGCCGCTGCGGCGATATCCACGGGATCATAGTCGTCCAGCAGCGGGTCCACAATCCCCCGGTAATATCCAAGCTTGCCGTCTTCGATGATATGTCTTAACTTCTCCACCAATCCTTCCTTCTGCCGCTCGTTCACATCCGCCAGGCTGGGTAACCTCTCCCGGCGAATGCGGGTTTTGGTCAGGTTTTCAATTAGCCGTAATTGCCGGTAATCCCTGGGCGAAACAAGGGTAATGGCCATGCCTGACTTACCGGCCCTGCCTGTGCGGCCTATGCGGTGAATATAAAACTCCACGTCCTGGGGTATATCATAATTTATTACGTGGGATACATTCTCTATATCAAGTCCCCTGGCCGCCACGTCAGTGGCTGCCAGAATCTCCACCTGGCCCCCCTTGAACTGTCTCATGACCTGGTTTCTCTGGTACTGGCTCATGTCGCCGTGCAATCCAGCTACAGGAAATCCCCTGGCCTGCAGGCCCGCCACCAGTTCGTCCACACCGCGCT
>CBEULQ010000407.1:0-3503 GCA_965543975.1 uncultured Desulfocucumis sp.
ATCGCTCCAATCTTCATGGAGCCAAAGAAACTGTAGGCAAATTCAGGACAGTCAAGAAGGAGAAGCATTACCCTGTCCTCAAGTCCTATCCCCAGAGAAAGCAGGGCATTGCCGGTACGGTTTACGTTGGTATATACCTCCTGGTAGGTAATTTTACTGTCCCCGTAAAAAATGGCGGTTTTGGAACCGCGTCCCTCAATGATGTTCCGGTCCACAAAATGTTCAGCTGCGTTAAATCTTTCCGTGAAACTAATCTGCATTCACATTCACCCCTCCTTAAATATTTCAATGTTCTGAAAAATCGCAAGATTGACGCCTTTTATTTGGGGGAATGTCTGATCGGTTAAATTTAACCCGTGAACGGTAATAAACTATCGTTAAGCTGCATATTGTGGAATTTAACCGTAAAAATTCATTCTTCTGGAAATAAAAAAATGGTGCAGGGATGCACCAGAACTATCAATACAGAACCAAACAAGAAAGAGTATTGTGTTTGTTGTAAAAATATTAAGTAAATTAATTCAATTATCCTTCCCTGTGGTCCATTTTTGCACCGCTTTGATATTATAGCGGGCAATCTTGCGCACTACACTGGAGTGGGCGATACCGAGAGCTTCGGCCGCCCGTCTGGTGGTTTTCCACCTGCTCAAAGCCATATTCAAAAGGTCTCTTTCCATTATCTCATGGGCATCTTTTAGGGGCAGCAGGCTGTTTACCACAACCGGCGGCAGCGACTGCCTTTCGTTGCGGTAAAGATGTTCGGCCACCTGCTGAGAGCTGATTACGGTATCCTCACTGAGTACCACCAGACGTTCTATTACATTCTTCAACTCACGGACGTTGCCCGGCCACGGGTATTCTTCCATTACTGCCAGTCCTTTTGGTTCCAGGCGTTTCTCCACCCCGTATTTTGCATTAATTTCCTTAAAAAAATGCAGAGCCAGCGGGGCGATGTCCTCCTGGCGCTGACGGAGTGGAGGAATGTTAATGGGAATAACATTTATCCGGTAAAAAAGATCTTCCCGGAAAGACCCCAGACGTACACATTCCATCAGATCTTTATTGGATGCGGCGATAATTCTGACATTAAGTTTAATCGGTCTTGTTCCCCCAACCCGGTATAATTCTTGTTCCTGCAATACGCGTAAAAGCTTGACCTGTAAATTCAATGGCATTTCGGTTATTTCGTCCAACATTATGGAGCCGTTATTGGCCAGTTCAAAAAGACCCATCTTTCCCCGCTTGCCGGCTCCGGTAAAAGCGCCTGCCTCATAGCCGAATAGCTCGGCTTCCAAAAGATTTTCAGGGATGGCGCCGCAGTTGATCTGGATCAGGGTGCCGTATTTGGCCCTTTCACTGGAATTGTGAATTAACCGGGCTACCACTTCTTTCCCAACTCCCGACTCGCCGGTGATTAATACCGTGCTGTCGGTCTGGGCGGCCTTCATGGCGAGAATCAGTATTTTGTGCATTCCTTTGCTTTCTGCAATAATATTGTCATGTCTTATTTTTTCCACCAGCAGTTGGGAAAGCTCCTCATGGTAACGTGCGGTCAATATTTGCGATTCCCGTAGTTTTTCTTTAAGCTGGTTCAACTCTGTTATATCCCGTACATTAGTCAGCACCCAGGCCACGCTGCCGTCAGAGTTAAAAATGGGGTTACCAGTCACCAGTACCTCTTTACCCGTGGGGTTGACATACTGAGTACCAGTAACGGTGCGCCCTTCCTGCAGAGCCTTGATGGTCACCGATTCGCACTTGAAAATACCTTTTCTGAACAGGTCGGCTATGGGCTTGCCTACGAAATGCGACTCGTCAAGGCCGGTCAGGCGGGCCAGGGCCTTATTTATTCTGACTCCCTTGCCCCGGGAGTCAGTGACCATAATCCCGTCAAAAGATGATTCAATAATAGCATCCAACTGGTGGTAAAGCTGGCGAACCGATGCCAGTTCCGAAGACACACGTTCCAGTTCTGTTATATCCTGAAAAACGGCGACTGCTCCGACTATTTTCCCATTCACTACCAGCGGGGTATGGTTGGACACCATTGTTCGATTGTTAATGAATATTTTGCGGCTGTACTCCGACTGGCCGGTGCTGATCACCCGGGGCAGCATGCATTCATTGTTGGGAAACAAGTCATTTACAGGCTTGCCCACTACATCCACCGATCTGATGCCCAAAAGGTGGCCGGCGGCTTTATTACATGCAGTAATAATAGAATCCGTATTGATTGCAAGGATGCCGTTATGGGTGCAATCCAGTATTTCCTTCATATAATGATTCAAAGTCGCCCGGCACCCCCCGCCTTTAACAGGTTATACCCAAAAATCAGAGCTTGTAAGAGCTTGTAAGATGTGCAATTAATTTTTGTTATGTGTTAAATGTATTTTACAACTTATTAATCATTATTGTCATCGCCGTTGCGCTAGGTTGGAGGATTAATTTCGGGTTAACCTGAAAGTAGTATTTTTTATTTGCCGACTTTTGTTGTGTTTTTGCTGATCAATAGCGTTGCATAAAACATAGCTCATCATGTCAAAGTAAGACAGGGGACGGTTCTTTGTCTTAGGACAAGGAACCGTCCCCTGTCCTTCTTTAGCGTTGCATAAATAATAGCTATCATGTCAATAGTGAAAATTATAAGCATATGTTGCATTGGTAATATTATTCTGATCAGGATTTCTCCTTGATTAGTTTAAAAAGGCAACGACATCATAAAAGGTAATCTCATATCAACATTTCAACTTGTTAGAAAGTTCATAAAAAAATTACATTTATACAGGGTTCGACATTATTTCCAAAGGTATTTTACTTGTAATTGTCCAAGAAATGATACCTATTCCCAAATGTCTAGGGGTGGTTAGGTGAAATATGAGGATAAAAAGAAAGAACAGCTGATAACGGAAGAAGCATTACGCGCTGCTCATAAGCAATTATCGGATATAATCGAATTTCTCCCCGATGCCACCTTTGTTATTGACAAGGATAATAAGGTAATCGCATGGAATCGAGCAATTGAAGAGATGACGGGCACGCCAAAAGAAGACATCATCGGCAAGGGTAATTATGCATATGGTGCAGCCTTTCACGGGAAACCGGTTCCTTTGTTAATTGACCTTATATTCTTAGATCATAAAGAAACCGAACAACGATGTGATTACGTCGAAAGAAAAGGGGATACACTGTACGCCGAGCTATTTGTTAAGTCAGTGTTTAAGGGAAAAGGCGCCTACCTATGGCTAAAAGCCTCACCGCTATATGACAATGATGGGAGTCTGGTCGGAGCCATTGAATCCATTCGCGATATCACCAGGCGAAAAACGATGGAAATTGAATTAAGGAAACACCACGATTATCTTGAGGAGATAGTGAAAAAGCGTACCGTCGAATTAAAGGCGGCCAATGAACAACTGGAACGTGAAATTATTGAGCGCAAGCAGATAGAGCAGGCGCTCCTGGAGTCTGAAAAAAAATACCGCACTATCTTTGAGAATACCGGT
>CBEULQ010000408.1:0-3489 GCA_965543975.1 uncultured Desulfocucumis sp.
TTAAGCCAATTGCCTCAATTAAACCAACATTTGCCAGAGACTATCCTCTACAAAGATCCAAAAGATCTGGAAGCTTTTTTGCACCTTCACCAGCAGATTTATGTGAAACCCGTCAACGGGAGCCACGGTGTGGGAATTTACAAGGTTTCAAAAATGGGGGGGAATTATAATATAGATTATGATCAAGACGGTGTTCATTATAAATTCTCTATATCTAACGTCTTTGACCTTGCTGAATTCTTCAGTAGACAATTTAAGAGGAAGAAGTATGTACTGCAGCAGGCGATTAACCTGATTTCCATAGAGGGCAGGAAAATTGATTTCCGCATTGTTATGGCGAAAAACCAGGCCGGTGTTTGGAAGGATATGATAATGGTCGCAAAGTACGGGAAGAGCGGAAGCATTGTGACCAATATTAAATCCGGCGGATCAGCCGAAATTGGAGAAATTACACTTAAAAAGATGCTCGATTTATCAGAGAAAGAGGTCTTCCAATGGCGACAAAAAATATCACACTTAATACTTGAAGCCGTTAAGAGTCTCGAACAATGTGGGGTGCACTGTGGAAATTTAGGTATTGATATCGGCATAGATACACAAAAAAAGATTTGGCTCATTGAAATGAACAATTTTAACCCTGACCCGTCTATAGCACGTGATGTAAATAACCGGCAAATATTTTATCAGATTAAGCATATGAATATGCTGTATGCCAAAAAGCTTGCCGGATTTCCGGAGTAGCTTGAGGGAAAAAAGAAAACATAGATATCACTGCACCATAATAAAACCGCCGCACCAAAAGTGTAACTGGATGCAAATGCTATTCACATTTGCACCCAGTTATGAAACATATATCGCCTCTTTCGGGCACTTGGCCTGACAGACGCCGCACTTGAGACACTTCTGCCGGTCGATGAAGTAGGGCCGGCCCTTTTTATCCCCGGTGATTGCCTCGGCCACGCAGGCTTTGGCGCAAAGACCGCAGGAGATGCATTTTTCCTCATCCACGGTATAATCCAGCAGAGCCCGGCAAACACCCGCCGGACAGGTTTTATGCAAAATGTGGGCCTCGTATTCGTTCCTGAAATACTTCAGGGTGGACAGCACCGGGTTTGGGGCCGTCTGCCCCAGGCCGCAAAGGGAGGCGTCCATAACCTCCCGGGCCAGATCCTCCAGTTCGTCCAATTCCTCCAGGGTGCCCTTGCCCTCCGTGATCCTTTCCAGCATTTCCAGCATGCGTTTTGTCCCTACCCGGCACGGAGTGCACTTGCCGCAGGATTCGTCCTGGCTAAACTGGAGATAGAATTTAGCTATATCCACCATGCAGTCGTCCTGGTCAAGCACAATCAGCCCCCCGGAGCCCATCATCGAGCCTATGGATTTGAGGGATTCATAATCTATGGGAGTATCCAGGTATTTTTCAGGGATTACTCCCCCGGATGGTCCTCCGGTTTGCACAGCCTTGAAATTTTTACCTGCGGGTATGCCCCCTCCGATGTCGAATATAACCTGTCTAAGGGTTGTCCCCATGGGAACTTCGATAAGGCCGGTATTGACAATTTTGCCGGCCAGGGAGAATACCTTGGTGCCCTTGCTTGTTTCCGTGCCCATGGCGGCATACCATTCCGGACCCCGGCGCAGTATTTGCGGTATATTAGCGAAGGTTTCCACATTGCTAAGCAGGGTGGGCTTTCCCCAGAGGCCGCACTGGGCGGGATAGGGAGGCCGGGGCATGGGCTCTCCCCTCTGACCTGTGGCCGAGCGCAACAGTGCGGTCTCCTCGCCGCAGACAAAGGCTCCTGCTCCAAGCCTGAGGTCAATGTCGAAATGGAAGCCCGAACCCAGTATGTTTTTTCCCAGCAAGCCAGCTTCCCGGGATTGACGGATGGCGTGTTCCAGCCTGTTCACGGCGATGGGGTATTCCGCCCTGACATAAATGTAACCCTCGTCCGCTCCCACCGCATAGCCGGCTATGGTCATGGCTTCCAGCACGCTGTGGGGGTCGCCTTCCAGAATGCTTCTGTCCATGAACGCTCCGGGATCGCCTTCATCCGCGTTGCAAACAACGTATTTGGGAGAGCCTTCAGCCCGGGCAGCGGCTTCCCATTTCTTCCCGGTGGGGAAGCCCCCGCCGCCCCGGCCCCGTATACCGGATTGGCTGACGGCTTCGATGATCTTTTCCGGTTTCCAGCTGGCCAGAACATCGGCCAGTGCGAAATAGCCCCCGGTGGTTATGTATTCGTTGATGTTTTCCGGGTTAATCAGTCCGCAGTTGCGCAGGGCAACCCTTTTCTGGGCGCTGAAAAAGTGAATATCCGGCAGTCTTTTCTTTTTCCGCCCCGTATCGGGCTCCTGGTATAGCAGCCTGTCAACAATCTTTCCTTTTAGGAGATGCTCCTCCACAAATTCAGCTATATCTTTTTTTTCCACCAGGCAGTAGAATATGCTTCCGGGGTGCACCACAATGATAGGCCCCAGCTTGCAAAACCCGAAGCATCCGGTTTTAAACACCTTTACCCGGTCATGCAACTCATTGTTTTCAATTTGTTCCTCCAGTTCTTTTATCAGTGGATAGCTGCCGGAGGATGTACAGCCGGTTCCCGTGCAAATCATAAGTTGGTACACACCGCGTTCACCTGTTTCACCAAGCCTTTCTTTAAGGTCCGGCAGGTGGTTGTTCCTGATTGTCTCTAAATCCTTCAAACTCCCGATCAACTTTTTTCACCTCCGCCTCCCGCTTGTATTTGCGCAGAATTTTGGCCACGTCCTTGCGGTTGGCCTTTCCATGGACTTCGTCATTCACCGTCAGTACCGGCGCCAGCCCGCAGGCGCCGATGCAGCGGGTGCTTTTAACAGTGAAAAGACCGTCTTCCGTGCTATCTCCGTCCCTTAAACCCAGTTCCCGCCTGAAATCCTCTAGTATGCCGGCGGCTCCCTGGACATAACAGGCTGTGCCGAGGCAGATATTAATTCCGTATTTTCCCCTGGGCTCGGTGCTGAAGAGACTGTAAAAGGTTACCACGCCGTTGACCTCGCTGACTGGTATATTCATTTTGCCGGCGATATAGGTCTGAACCTCCTCAGGCAGGTATCCGAATATTTCCTGTGCCTCCTGAAGAACCCTTATTAACTGGCCGGGACTGGCGCTGTACCGTTCAATTATATGATCCAGCTTTTTATAGCCGGATTGCATTTCTTCGCTATCCAAAGGCATTTTTGCACCTCGCTGCGTTATTTTAATTCTTGATATGCTTAGTTTTGATTGTTGGCGATTTTTTATACCGACTACATTTATGGGGTATACTTTTGTAATTCAGTGGCAATAATTACTAAAGCCAATTTTTACAGGAGTGGATTACAATGTCAAATTTATACAGACTGGGTAAAAGGATATTCAGCTTAAACCTGTCCCATTGGAGAGAAAGGCGGCTCAGCGGCAGATTGATGCGCTACTATGTAAAGCCGGCGGAAGATAACAGAAACCACCTT
>CBEULQ010000409.1:0-3479 GCA_965543975.1 uncultured Desulfocucumis sp.
CCCTGCAGAAAAAAGTATACTTCCGCCCATCAGGTACTGTCAATATATATTTTACCCGCCTGATATTTGAGTAGTGAGAAGCGAGAAATGAGAGGTTAGAAGTAAGTATCCCAATGGAATTCACAGACCGGTTTCCTTATATATTCCCACTTCCAACTTCTCACCTCTCACCTCTTAGCTTAGTAACCCTGCTGCAGCAAGTACATCTTATGGTATAGTCCTTCCCTGGACAACAAATCCCGGTGCGTGCCCCGCTCCACAATTTTCCCCCGGTGAAACACCAGAATCATATCGGCGTCCTTTATGGTGGAAAGCCTGTGGGCAATGGCTATGGTGGTGCGGCCTCTCCTCATTTTCTCCAGGGCGGTGTGGATTTGTTCCTCGGTTTCCGTGTCGATGCTGGCGGTGGCTTCATCCAGTATCAATATTTTCGGGTTTATGGCCATGGCCCTGGCAAATGTAATCAACTGCCGCTGTCCAGTGGAAAGGTCCGAGCCTCCTTCGGCAACAGGCTGCTGGTATTTCATGGGCAACTGTCCGATAAAGGAATCCGCTTGTACGAATACTGCCGCCTCCCGGATGTCCTCATCGGTCATGGATTCATTGCCCAGGCGTATGTTTCTGTTTATATCCCCGGCGAATAAAAAGGGCTCCTGCAGCACCAACGCCATGTTTTTACTAATTTCCCGCCGGGAAAAGGAATCCAGCGGCTCCCCGTCAATGGTTATTTCGCCCTGGCCAAGGGGATAGAAACCCAGCAGCAAGTTTGCCACGGTGCTTTTCCCGCTTCCGGTGTGACCCACCAGGGCCACCGTTCGTCCGGGATCGGCAGTGAAGGAAACGTTTTTCAGCACCTCGCTGCTGCCGTCGTAGGAGAATGTCACATTTTTAAAGCAGATTTTACCCCGGGTAATTTTATGCTCCCGGTTTTCAGCGCAATCCTCAGGGCCACTTTCCTCGTCCAGCAGTTCAAAAACCCTCTCCGCAGCCGCAACAGCCTGCTGAAGCTGGGAAAGTTTCATCATCATCATGTTTACCGGTTCAAAAAGCCGGTCTATGTAATTTATAAAAGCATACAATACGCCTATTTTGACCTGTTCCTGGAATGAATTTATCCCAAAAAAGCTCAGCAGGGTAATCAGCGCCAGAAGATATATAATGTCCACAGCCGGCCTCAGCATAAGAGCGCCAAGCTTGATATTTTTCATGGAAGCATGGTAATAGCCTTGGCTTAAGTCTCCGAATTCCCCGATAAATCTCTTTTCCTGGCCCATGGATTGAATAACCGCCATACCCTGCAGGGATTCGTTAAGTTTGGCGTTTATCCGGCCCAGTCCCTGGCGCAGCACGTAATACACCTTTGAACTGAGCCGGCGGTAAGCCCCCATCAATAAAAGCACCACCGGAAGCAGCAGCAGGAACAAAGCGGCCAGTTTCACGTCCAGTATGAACATGGCCACAAAAACCCCCGCCATAAACATGGCATTCTGCACAAAGGTGGACAGCACGCTGACATACAAATCTTTTATGGCTTCGGTATCGTTGGTAATCCTGGAAACCAGCCCCCCGGCGGGGGTCCTGTCAAAATAGGAAATACTTAAACGCTGAACCCTGTTAAACAGGCTTATCCTCAGATCCCTGATGACGGCCAGGGCTATTTTATGGAAAGTCAACAGTTGAAGATAACCTACGCCCACCGAGGCCATGTGTAACAACAGGTACAACCCCGCCAGCATGACAATCCGGTCTGTGGGGAAAACCCCTGGAGTTAGGTAATCGTCAATAAAAATCTTTAATAGTATTGTGCCGGAAAGATCCGCAGCCGTTGCCAATGCCAGCAGCACAAAGGCGATAGTGAGCTGCAGGCGGTGCGGTTTCAAATATCCCAGCAGTCTTCTAACCGTTATCTTCGGCACCTCCCCCGGCCACTATATCCTCCAGTTGCTGGCGCCGGTACATGGAAGCGTACCAGCCGCCGCGCTCCATGAGCTGCTCATGGGTTCCCCGTTCACGGATTCTCCCACCGTCAAGCACCAGTATAAAATCGGCCCTTTCCACTGCGCTTAGCCTGTGTGCTGCTATGATGGTGGTCCTGCCCCGGCGGCTTACTCCCAGTTCCAGAAGAAGTTTCGATTCCGTAGCGGCATCCACAGCGGACAGCGCGTCATCCAGGAGTAAAATTTCCGGCCTGGTAAGCAATGCCCGGGCAATGGCAATTCTCTGCCTCTGCCCTCCTGAAAGGGTGACTCCCCTTTCTCCCACCAGGGTTTCATAGCCGTTTTCAAAGTTCATAATGTCCTCATGTATGCAGGCCAGCCCGGCCGCTTCGATAATCTTCTCCAAAGACGCCCCGGGCCTGCCGAAGGCTATATTTTGGGCTATGGTGGCGGAGAAAATAAAATGATCTTGGGGAACGTAGCCGATGGCCCCGCGCAGGGATTCTATTTTGTATTGATAGATTGAAGTGTTCCCTATGCTGATTTCACCCTCAGTACAGTCATACTCCCGCAGCAAAAGCCTCAGCAGGGTGCTTTTACCGCTTCCGGTCCTGCCCACAATACCCAGGGTGCGCCCCCGTTCCAGCACAAAGTGCAGATCCTGCAGCGCCGGAACTTCCTTGCCGGGATAAACAAACCTTCCGATGCGGCATTCCAGCGGCCCTTCGGCGACCCTGTCCAATGCCCCATCCTTTTCAGCAATTGCCGGTTGTTCCAGCAGCAGGGACTGCACCCGGTCATAGGAGGCCCGACCCCGCTCAACAATATTGAACAGCCAGCCGAAGGCAAGCATCGGCCAGATGAGATGCCCCAGGTAAATGGTAAACTGGGTGAGCTGTCCTATGGTGAGTTCGCCCTTTATAACGTAACCGGACCCGAAGGCCACCGCCAGGAAAAAAGAAATGCCGACAATAAGCAGGATGGTGGGGTCGAACAGCGAGTCAACCCTGGCAACGGCAATATTTTTGTTGACCACGTAATCAGACAGCCGGTTGAAGGATGCCTGTTCCGCCTCCTCCTGACCGAAAGCCCTGATCACCCTCACCCCGGAGATATTTTCCCTCACCCTCTCGTTTAATTCAGAGAAGGCAGCCTGGGCGCTGTGAAAATTTTTATGCAGGAGGGTGCCGTAATAACTGGTGGCCCAGGCCATCAAAGGCATGGGCAGCAGCGCTATAAGGGTAAGCTTCCAGCTAATGAAAAGCGCCATGGAGACCACAACCAGCGCTCCCATGGTAAGGGAGTCCACCAGTGTCAGCACACCCTCACCGGCGGTCATCTCAATGGCCTGAATATCGTTGGTGGCTCTGGCCATCAGATCCCCGGTGCGATTGCGGTGATAAAACGCCGGGGACATCCTGGTAAATTGCTCAAATAAACCATTGCGCAGCAGGTTGCCCAAACGCGCAGCCGCACCGAATATGGCCAGCCGCCAGACATAACGGAGAACGTATATTATAATGCCTGTTGCCCCCATAAGCA
>CBEULQ010000410.1:0-3477 GCA_965543975.1 uncultured Desulfocucumis sp.
ACCCGCTATCAGTCTCTTTATGTTGGGTATGTGTTTAAATACGGCAAATACCGCAATCATCACCCCGAAGGCGACATTTTTCCAGCCGCCTTCAAAAAAGTAAAAAGATACAGGCACGGATAGCGCGGCGCAAATGGAGCTAAGGGAAACATAGCGGAAAATACCCAGCACCGCAAGCCATACCACCAATGCCACAAGAATGGTGGCCGGAGACAGGGCCAAAACAACACCGGCTCCGGTGGCAATAATTTTTCCACCTTTAAATTTTAAATACACGGGCCAGCTATGACCGGCTAAAGCGGCCAGGCCGGTCAGCAGTTCGGCACCCTCCAACCCGACATACCGTCCCAGTAGAACAGCCAGAAAACCCTTGCCGGCATCCCCGGCAAAGGCTGCCGCTCCCGGTAAGGGGCCAAGGGTTCTCCATACATTGGTGGCCCCTATGTTGCCGCTGCCGTGCTGGCGGATGTCAATGCCCCTGCTGCGGGCTATTATATAACCAAAGGGTATGGAACCAATTAGATAGCTGACCACCAGAGCTAAAACCAATTCCAATTTATTGTACCCCCTAATCTTCCTTTCCGCGCCTGCGAAGCAGCAATCTCAGCGGAGTGCCCTCAAACCCGTAGGCCTGGCGAAGCTGGTTTTCCAGATAGCGAAGATAGGAAAAATGTATCAGCTCCGTATCGTTAACATAAAAAACAAACTTGGGAGGTCTCACAGCTTGCTGGGATACGTAATAAATCTTTAACCTTCTGGTCTTATAGGACGGGGGAGGGTTTTGCAAAACCGCCTCCCGCACCAGATTGTTTAATCCCGGCGTAGCAACCCTCATGTTATAATTTTCCATAACTTTATCAATAACATCCAGCAGTCTTTGTACCCTCTGCCGGGTAAGGGCGGAAGTAAAAATAACAGGAGCGTACTGCATAAAAGCCATCTCTTCCCTGATATCTTCCGTGTACCTGGTGGCGGTGCGGTCATCTTTTTCCACCAGGTCCCATTTATTAACCACCAGAATTGCCGCCTTGCCCTTTTCATGGGCATAGCCTGCAATCTTTTTATCCTGTTCGGTAACTCCCTCGGTGGCGTCAAGCACCATAAGTACTATCTGACTGCGGTCCACCGCCCTCAGGGAGCGTATTACACTGTATTTTTCCGTGGAAATGTCAATCCTGCTGCGCCGCCTCATGCCGGCGGTATCCACCAGGTTGTATCTACGCCCGTCCTTCTCAAAATAAGTGTCGATGGCGTCCCTGGTGGTACCCGGAATATTGCTGACAATAACCCTTTCTTGTCCAATTATGGCGTTGACCAGTGATGATTTGCCCACATTCGGGCGGCCAATCACCGCTATACGTACAGTGTCCTGTTCGTCTTCTTCCTCCGCCCCGGGCAGCATTTCAACAACTTTATCCAACAGATCGCCGGTATTTAGTCCCTCGGCGGCCGACACGGGAATGGGATCACCCAGGCCCACCCGGTAAAAATCAAAAAAGTCCTGGGAGCCGTCATACTGCTCCACCTTGTTGGCCACCAGAATAACGGGCTTTTCGACGCGTCTTAACAAACCCGCCACCGTTTCATCAGTGGTGGTCAGACCCGACCTGGCATCCAGCACAAACAGTATCACATCTGCTTCACTGATGGCCATTTCCACCTGTTTCCTGACGTTAACAGGGATTTCCCCTTCATCGTCAAAATCCAGTCCGCCTGTATCCACCAGGGTAAACCCCTTGCCGTTCCACTCCGCGTCCTGGTACAACCTGTCCCTGGTCACACCGGGAACACCTTCCACAATAGCCACCCTACCGCCCACAATCCTGTTAAACAGGGTGGACTTCCCAACATTTGGCCTTCCTACAATAGCTACGATAGGCTTTGCCATCAAATCACCTTTCAACAATGTGCCTTTAAAATATTAAACAGTTGTTCCGGTCCTTCCACCGCCCTGACGGGAACCCCCAGTTCTTCTTCCATACGGGATAAGGTAAAATCGTCTATAAAAAGCTCTTCATCCGCCCGCAGCATTACGGAGGGTATCACCACCAGTTGCGGCAACCCTTTATTTCCGTAGTTTGCCTCCCATTCCCGTTTCAATTCCACGATCACGTCGCCGGCTGTCAGAAGTCCGGCCACGGTAACAGTTTTGCCAAAAAAGGAGTTCTCAACACAGGTAAGCCTTATATTAAGGTTTTCTATAACGTTCAATTCCCCGACCAGCGGCCTCAACACGGTTTCCGCCAGTTTACCGGTAACCAGGTTTATATCCAGAGGGTTCTTTAATTTTGAAGGCAGAAAAGGCTTCAGTTCGTTCCACTGGTCCAAAAAAAGCCTGGTCAGACCAACTCCGTTTTCTGTTTGCGGAAAATCGGCGTAATAGTCAACCCCCGGTATGGGCTCCCCCGCCAGTAAGTAGAATTCATCCGAAGCAAATACTGTGGGATAACCGTTAACCTCCAGGCAGGCCCTCTGCCACCCCTCCACCCGGTGAATGATATTCCCCGCCCGCTCCGGCGTATAGGTATTTAAAGGATAGAGTCCCTCCCGGAAGGCAGTAAGTCCTACCGGGACCAGCGCCAGGGAGCGGACTCCGGGCCAGAGGGCGGTAAGATCTGCAACGGTTTTATTCAGTTCCCCGCCGTCGTTGATTCCCGGGCAGAGCACGGCCTGGGCGTGAATTTCAATCCCCGCCTCAACCAGTCTTTTAATTATTTCCAGTACCTTTCCCGCCCTGGGATTGCCCATAATTTCCTGCCTCAACGGGGGATCGGTGGTGTGCACTGAAACGTACAGGGGGCTAAGTCGTTGACTGATAATCCTGTTAATATCTTTTTCCCCGAGGTTTGTAAGGGTGATAAAATTGCCCTGTAGAAATGACAACCGGTAATCATCATCTTTCACATACAGGCTTTCCCGCATAGCAGGGGGCATCTGCTCCACAAAACAGAAAATGCACCTGTTGCTGCAGCTTCTGGTTCCGCTCAGTTCCCCCGCCCCGAAATCCAGCCCGATATCTTCGTAAAAATCCTTTTCTATCTCCAGTTCCCATCTCTCACCGTCGGGCTTTTCGATGTCAACCACAATAAATTCATCGGCGGCCAGGAAGCGGTAATCCAGTATATCCCTTACCGGCTGGCCGTTGATGCCCGTTATTATGTCTCCTGTTTCCACTCCGGATTGATGGGCAATGCTGCCTGGTGTTACAGCAGCCACCGGAATACCCTTTTTTTTCAATATTTACATCCTTCCCGCCAATTCTCGTTACATTATCTAATAGTTGCCATTAATAGTCAAGAACGCAGTGATTCCACAATCAGCGGGTACAGTTTCCTCGCCCTGGCCTCCACAATTTTCCTTCCCAGCCGGCTTATGATGGGGATTTTCATAAGCAAAACCCCCAGTTTCAGCCAAAACCGGCTGTTATCCCTTATTTCATAAAGGGAGTAGCGGCTGCTGTCTATACCGTAAAGACCA
>CBEULQ010000411.1:0-3472 GCA_965543975.1 uncultured Desulfocucumis sp.
AGTTGCGGGGAGTCATTCTTATTAATTTTCACCAACGTGTCATCCTTCTTCCCATGCTTTTCACTTATTTTTTCTTCCCTGGTGGAAACTATACACAGCTATTCCTAAACAATAATGCGCTCCTGTCGGATGTGAGGTTTACCATAGGGTAATCTTTTATAATTATGTTGAGAGGCAGGAAAAAAGGTAAATAAATTGAATTTATTTCCATGCAAAAGATGTGCTGGGCTTACCTGCCGGGTTTATTTTTTATAAAAAATTGTCTCTTGTCATACTTGACGAAAGTTTATGGGGCTGATGAAAAATGTTTACTTTACCCGGTTACATAATTGTTGAAAAGATTCATGAAAACAATCGGTTGGAGGTTTACCGGGGTCAGACGGTGCGGGACCGGCTGCCGGTTATTATCAAGGCCCTCAAGTCGGGAAGGGCCAGCCCGGCTGACATGTCGAAACTCATACACGGATATGAGATCACCCGGAAACTCAACATTAGGGGAGTTATTAAGCCTGTCCGGCTGGAATGGGCGGGGTTATACCTTGCCCTGGTTATGGAAGATGACGGGTCCATATCCATCAGAAAATACATTCAAAACAGCAGGCCGGACCTGCCTGCGTTCTTTTCCATCGCCGTTCAACTGACGGAAACCCTGGGAGAACTCCACAAAAAAGGTGTTATCCACAGGGACTTAAAGCCGGATAATATTATTATTCATCCCGGTACGGGACAAATAAAAATTATAGATTTCAGCACAGCAGCCCTTTTGTCCAGGGAAGTTCAAAATGAGTCGATTTTCAGCACCCCTGCAGGAACCCCGGCCTATATGTCCCCGGAGCAGATAGGCCGGATGAACAGGGCTATTGACTACCGCAGCGATTATTATTCCCTGGGGGTAGTCTTTTATGAAATACTGACCGGGCAACTACCTTTTCAAGCAGATGATCACATCCAGTGGATCCACGCCCATATGGCCCAAAAACCTGTATTCCCCGAGGATATTAATCCGGACATTCCCTCTGCGATCTCCGCGATTATTATGAAATTGCTGGCCAAGACTGCCGGCGAGCGGTATCAGAGTGCTTCCGGGCTTTTGGCGGATTTGGAAGAATGCCGGCGGCAGTGGAGCGAAACCGGAGTGATCGAACCCTTTACACCCGGCCGCTTTGACTTGTTGAGCCGTTTTCAGCTCCCCTATAAGCTCTATGGCCGGGAAAAAGAGGCAGAAGTTTTAAAGGATGCCTTTGAACGCGTGTGTTCCGGCCAAGTAGAATTAATTATGGTGCATGGATATGCTGGTATCGGGAAAACGGTATTGATTCATGAAACACTCAGACATATGGTAGAAGAAAGGGGATATTTTATAACCGGAAAGTTCGACCAGCTTCAGCAGAACATTCCATACGTTCCCTTCATCCAGGCCTTTGGGGATTTGATGCACCAGTTTCTGACAGAGAGCCAGGACAGACTTGCCGCATGGAAAAGAAGACTTCTCAGCGCCATGGGCCGGAGCGGAGCAGTCATTACCGATGTCATTCCTGACGTTGAATTGATTGTGGGACCTCAACCTACTGTAGAAAAACTGCAACCGTGGGAAGCCCAAAACCGTTTTAGGATGGTATTTAGGAATTTTATCCGGGTATTGGCACAAAAGGAGCACCCGCTGGTAATATTTCTGGACGACCTGCAATGGGCGGACGAGGCATCCTTGAATTTGATCCGGCACCTGAGTGAACACCCGGACAGCCGATATTTGTTTCTTATCGGCGCTTACCGGGACAATGAAGTAACTGGAGTGCATCCGCTGCTGATAACCCTGAAGGAACTTCAAAAAGCAAGGATACCGGTCCGGTATATGGCTCTGGCGCCCCTGGATCTAACCCATACCGGTCAATTCGTGGTCGATACCTTACACTGTGTAAAGGAGAAGTCGGAGCCGCTGGCAGAAATCCTTTACCGGAAGACAGGCGGTAATCCCTTCTTTCTGGGTCAGTTATTACAGACGGCTTATGAGGAAAAACTCTTGAGCTTTAACGCGAAGGACGTCAGCTTTGAGTGGGATCAGAACGCCATCCAAGAAATGCCGATGACGGACGATGTTATCTTTTTCATGCTCGGAAAGCTGCAAAAGCTTCCGGAAGAAACACGTAATGTTTTGAAACTGGCGGCCTGTATTGGAAATAAATTTGATATGAAAATTCTAACCAACGCCTATATGAAGGTGCCCGGTTATACGATCTTCGACCTCTGGCCGTCAATTGTGGAAGGACTTGTCTTGTATGCAAACAAAACCGTCAGAACCAAAAACCCTATCGGTCCTATCAAGAGCGTTCCCGTAATTAATATTGAAGATAAATATGAGTTTTTACACGACCGCGTCCACCAGGCGGCCTACTCACTGGTTCCGGAAGAGGAAAAAAAAGAGGCGCACTTGGAGATCGGCCGGGTGATTTTGAGACTTACGGATCATGATGAACTGGATGAAAATATTTTTAATATTATGGATCACTTAAACCGTAGCCTGGATTTAATTAAAGACCCGGCTGAAAGGATTAAACTGGCGAAATATAACTTGCTGGCCGGCAGGAAGGCCAAAGTCTCCACAGCCTACAGTATTGCATTAAATTATTTTAAATCCGGCCTGGATCTCCTGCCGGAAAATGCGTGGGAGGAGTATTATCAGTTAACCTATGATCTTCACCTGGAGCGCTCTCAGTGTGAGTATCTTTGCACCCGTTACGACATAGCGGAGCAACTGTTTGATTTTCTCCTTTCCAGGGCCAAAACGGACCTTGAAAGGGCCGATATATACGTTATTAAGATATTATTGAATTCAAGTCTGGAAAGATATTCTGATACGATTCAACTGGGGATTAAGGGCTTAAGCCTGCTGGGAATGAATTTACCGGTTAAGCCAGGAAAAATTGATTTTATCAAGGAGATTTTACTGGCTAAATGGCGCCTGCGCAAACGGAATAAGGGTGATTTTACCGATTTACCGGAAATAACCGATCCGGTGCAAAAGAAAGCGGTTATTCTTCTTATTGCTCAGGCGGGTGCTGCAGCTATGGTCAATCCTGAATTATTTACGCTGATCATGTTGAAAATAAGTAATCTTTCAAATAAATCCGGAAATACCGATTTCTCTTCTATTGGCTATGCCTGTTACAGTTTTGTCGCCGGTAGCGTGCTGGGGGACTATAAAACAGGGCATGAGTTGGAGAAAGCGTCCCAGAAACTAATTGAGAAATACGATAATAGCGCCGCGAAGAGTATATTTCATTTTCTAATTGGCGCATTGGTAAGCCACTGGGCAGAACACGGAAAAACCAGCGTTAATCATTTGCAGAAGGCTGTAGATTACGGTCTTGAATCCGGGGAATTAATGATTGTTGGGTATGCGTTTACATTGCTTATTGAAAATAAATTTTTTTTAGGTGTTTCTTTAGAAGAGCTCTATCAGGTATGTCAGAGC
>CBEULQ010000412.1:0-3461 GCA_965543975.1 uncultured Desulfocucumis sp.
TGCCACAGACAAAAATGAAGCTCCGCACACAATCAACATAATCATGGAGCTCATCTTTACCGATCCCAGGAGTGCTTCCTGGAATATTTTCCTGTCAATGCTGCGTGAAGTTGCCGCAAAAAAGAGCGCGCCGATAACACCCACGGCAGCCGCTTCGGTAGGAGTGGCCCATCCGGTGTAAATACTCCCCAGCACAAATAAAATCAGCAACACCACCGGTAGCAGTTGCGGGATCGCCTTTATACGGTCCTTCCATGAAAACTGCAGGTCACCACGGGGCGCAAGCTCCGGATTAATAATACACCGCAAGACAGTAAAAAGGCTGAAGGCGGACGCAAGGAGGATACCGGGGATGAGGCCGGCGATAAACAGCTGACCAATACTGACCCCGGATACAATACCATAGACGAGCATCACCAGGCTTGGAGGGATAAGGAACCCCAGGCTGCCGGCCCCGGCAAGGGATCCAAGGCATAGAGAAATATCGTAGTTACGTTTTTGCAGTTCGGGGATTGTAATCTTTCCCACGGTAGCGGTGGTGGCTGCGGATGATCCGCTCACAGCCGCAAACAGGGCACTGGCTAAAATATTTACATGGATTAGGCGGCCAGGCAGACTGTTCATCCAGGGGGACAGACCTTTAAACAGGTTCTCGGATATTTTGCTCCGTAAAAGAATCTCCCCCATGAAGATAAACAGCGGAAGAGCCATCATGGTGGAGCCGCTTGTGTTGTTCCATAAGATATTTGATAAAATGGTGAGAGGGGGATTGTTTGTAAAGAGTGTAAAGCCTACAATACCAACAAAAATAAGGGATATTCCAATCCATATGCCAGTACCCAGAAACAGGACAAGAAATGCCAATATAGTAAAAGATATGATAAATAGATCCAATTTCCTTTCCCCCTAATGATTATGCATTCACCATTTTCGGGCTCATCGGCCCAGAAAGCTGGACTCAACTTCTTGCTCCTCCCCGCTTGCTGAGCGGATCTGAAGTATTGACCGGCCAATCTCAGCGGCAAATTGAAGCGCCATCACAAAGGCCCCTAAAGGCATAACGAACTGTGGGATAGCAAGATAGGTCCCGGAAATCTGCATTGATTGGCTCTTTGAAACCACGGAGTCCCAAAAGAAACTGCCGGTGGTCACGGTAATAACGGAGCAAAACACCAAGCCCATGGTGAATGCGTAGATGTCAAGGGCAATCCGGGCCTTTCCTTTCAGCACTGTGTGCAGGAAAGCCATGCGGATGTGACCTTTCTCTTTTAGCGTGTAAGACAGGGCAAGAAAAGTAATCGCCGCCATAAGGTAACCCGTATATTCCTCGGTAATATAAAGCGTCTTACTGAAAAGAGTACGAAATAAAACCTCCATTATTATCAACGCCAGACCAGCGAGCATCAAAATTCCCGCGATTATACCGCAGGCATGGGAAAGACGGTCGCACAGGCGGACGAATTTTTCCACGTTATTCCTTCCCCTCTAGATACAAGTGGCAAGGGGTAACCGACTTGTTATATTCCTTTGCGGTTACCCCTCTACCCTACTAATTAACGAACAACCTGTTTTTGGAACTTCTCAACTATTTCTTTGGCCTCCTGGGGAGCAGTTTTTAGCCATTCTTCCCGGATATTTTTGGTAATTGCGGCCAGTTCATCCAGGTATTCTTTGCTGGGTTTAACAGTTACAATTCCTTTTTCATTGCAGAGAGCTTCTTTTTCTTTATCCAACTGGGCAACTTTAGACCACATGTCGGCTTCCATCTCTTTGCCCACCTTAAGCAGCGCTTCCTGGGTCTCCTTGTCAAGAGCATCGAAGGCCTTGAGGTTGACCGTCACAATGTCGGTGGCCATGGTAACGTTGATAGGCTCATAGTACTTAAGAACCTCCCAGAATTTCGCGTCAACCGCCGTGGGTGTGGATGTCAAAACCGAATCGATAACTCCGGTGGCCAGGGATGAATATACTTCGCTAAATGGCAGCGGATAAGGCGTACCTCCCACAGCCTCCATTACCAGTGCACCGTTCTTATCATAGGTACGGGTCTTGAGGCCTTTCATCTGGGCTACGGACTCGACCTTTTCTTTGGACCACAGTCCGGCCGTCGGCCAGGGAGCAACATACAGTATCTTTTGTTGCCATTTTTCTTCGGCTGCCTTATCAAAATAGGGACGGGCGATGTCGTTTAGTATCTTTCCTTCCTCAAAGCTTTGGATTAGAAACGGCATGGTAACCACACCGAAAAGGGGCTCGTCTCCCGCCACTCCGCTGGTGAGGATGTCAGATACCGGAACAAGTCCGTCGCGAACCGCCTTTAAAAGCTCCGGCCCTTTATAACCAAGGGCTCCACCGGTTTGAACGGAAATTTCCACCTTACCATTGGTTGCCTGTTTAGCCTTTTCAGCAAATTCAATAAGACCGGCGCTTTGGTGATTTTCCGGGGGCCACACTGAATTTGCCGTCCATTTGACAGGTTCGGACGATTTAGCCTGATCTGCAGGCTTACTGCCCCCACAGCCTGTAATCACAAAAGAAAGAACAAACAGGGAAACAATAAGGAGTATAACACTGGGTTTTTTAAATAAACGCATAAAAACCTCCCGTAATTATGTAGTTCATAGGAAAACCGAAAGGATATATGGTTCAGGGCATAAACCCTGGGCTTAATTCTGCTTCAGTGGCTTTATGGCAACTCCTGACGATTCCAACCTCTTTCGTATTGCCAGGGCAAATAGTACCGATTTTTCATTGTCCCCGTGAACACAGACGGTGTCGGCTGCAACTTTTATCGGAACTCCGTCAACTGATTTTATGTGGCCGGTAGTAATAATTTCTGTCAGTCTGTCGGCAGCCTCCCCGGGGTCGTGTACAAATGCGCCGGGACTTGTCCTTGGCATCAGCGACCCGTCAGCCTGATAAGTTCTGTCCGCAAACACCTCGCTGGCTACATTTAGCCCGCTGCTGCACCCCTCATCCACAAGGACGCTTCCGGCCAACCCCACCAGAATGATCCCGGGATCCACCATCCGGACCGCCCTGACTATGGCCCTTGCCGTTTCCCGGTTGACCGCCGCCATGTTGTACAGAGCCCCGTGGGGCTTGACATGATTTAAGGTCAACCCCTGGCTTTTCACAAATGCCTGCAGAGCTCCTATCTGGTAAACCAGCATATTTGTTAAATCCTCAGAGGCTATTTCCATCCGCCTCCGGCCAAATCCATGCAGGTCCGGAAAACCCGGGTGTGCTCCTATGGCTACCCCGTGCTCCGCAGCAGCCTCAACCGTCCTCTTCATCACCGTCGGGTCTCCCGCGTGGTAGCCACAGGCTATATTTACCGATGAAACAACGGGGATTATCTTTTCATCCATTCCAACAGTATACCTGCCGTAACTCTCCCCCAGGTCACAGTTAAGATCAATGTGCAGCATATAACACCTCCTTTTATAGATTGTTTTCTG
>CBEULQ010000413.1:0-3457 GCA_965543975.1 uncultured Desulfocucumis sp.
GTCCCCTTTCCTTATACGAAGCGGGAGTATTAGCGGCGGTTAGCTATCGGATAAATCAAAGTTCAACTTAATATTATCCCGTGTTTCTGTACCCGGTATAGCAGGGCGGACCTGGTTATGCCCAGCAACTGTGCGGCTCTGGTTTGGTTTCCCTTGCTTTTTTCCAATGCTTTGACAATAAGCTCCTTTTCCAGGTCTTCCAGGGATATTCCGCTGTCGGGGATACGTACTACGGAACCCACCTCATACCTGTCGGAAATCTCCTGTATTTCTCTGGGCAGGTCCTCGGGCATGATTTCGCTTCCGTGGCATATTATGGCAGCCCTTTCCACCACGTTTTGCAATTCCCTTATATTACCTGGCCAGTGGTATTGGGTAAGAAGATTAATAGCTTCAGGGGAGAACTTGTTCACAAAATAATTGGGGCGTATTTTTTCCAAAAAATGGTTGACCAGTAAGGGTATATCCTCTTTTCTTTCCCTTAATGGCGGGAGGTTAATTTGGACAACATTTAGCCGGTAATATAAATCTTCCCGGAAAAGCCCGTTTGACATGGCCTCTGCCAGGTTTCTATTGGTGGCTGCTATAACCCTTACGTCCACATGCAGGGTTTCTGTTCCCCCCACCCTTTCAAATGATTTTTCCTGTAGCACCCGTAAAAGTTTGACTTGCATATTAAGCGGCATTTCAGCTATTTCGTCCAGAAAGATGGTGCCTTTGTCCGCCAGTTCGAAACGGCCCAATTTACGGGCTACTGCACCGGTAAAAGCCCCTTTCTCGTGGCCGAACAGCTCGCTTTCAAGCAGGTTGTCAGGTAGAGCGGCACAGTTAACCGGTACAAAGGGACCGTCCCGCCTGGGACTGTTGCGGTGAATGGCCACTGCCGCAACCTCCTTGCCGGTTCCGCTTTCCCCGGTGATGAGCACCGTGGCGTTGCTATTGGCAACCTTGTCAATAAGTTTCGTTACCTGTTTAATGGCGGGACTTTCCCCGACCATCATTTTATATTTTTTGGCAAGTTCGGAACGAAGGAAATTGACTTCTGTGACAAGTTGGCTCATCACCAGGTTTTGTTTTATGACTAGTTTCAGTTCATCAAGGTCAAAGGGTTTTGTTATATAATCGGAAGCCCCTTCCTTCATAGCCTCAATGGCTGTTTCAATGGTACCGTGAGCTGTAAGCATTATTACAGGAAGTTTGGGGCACATTTCTTTGATCTTTTTTAAAACCTCCAGACCGTCCATTTCTGGCATTTTTAAATCCAGAAGGACCAGCGAAGGAGCCTCTTCTCTGATCAACTCAAGCCCCTGACGTCCCCTGTTGGCGCTTAGGGCCTGATAGCCTTCCTGGCGCATAGCTCTTTCCAGAGCCCAGCACATATGCTCTTCGTCGTCTATGATGAGTATTTTGGGTATCATGTTAGCTATCCCTCCGGGTCCCTGGGAGGCCGTTCCTAAAAACTTACATTTGGCAACTCAGTCGTCGGTCGTCAGGCAGCGGTCGTCGGAAGTTGTAAACCGTAAAACGATTCTACCCCGACAACTGACTACTGTCTACTGACAACCAAATATGCCATACTTGTTTTTGAACGACCTCTAGGTGAGCTTTTTAACAAACACTTAGTGTTAGTAGCTTAACGGTAAAAGTGGTTCCCCTTCCCACTTCACTGGACACCTCTATGGTACCCCCGTGGCTTTTCACTATCTGGTGGCTGATGGATAAACCCAGGCCAATACCGCTGTCCTTAGTTGTGTAAAACGGGTCAAAAATACTGGAGACTGTTTCATGTGGTATTCCTTCGCCGTTATCGGTAAATTCGATACATACATATTCGTCTTTCGGATAAGAAGCAATTTTTAGCTCCCCGCCATCGGGCATGGCCTGGATGGCGTTTAAAATCAGGTTTACGAAAACCTGTTTTATTTTTTCGCCGTCTGCGTTTACCAATGGTATTTCTTCAGCAGGGTAGATTTGCAGATCAATTTTGTGCTGCCGTAGCATCGGGCTGGTAAAGGTCAGCACTTTATTCAGTAATGAGTTTACCGATACAGGCTGAATCAATGGTTTGCTTGGGCGTCCGAAATCCAGCAATTCCTGGATGACCCTGTTCTGCCGGTCTACGTGCTCCTTTATTACTGCTGTGTATTCGGTAATATCAGGAGTATTTTTTAATTCCGCCTCCATGACCTGGACTGTGGCCTTGACTACGCCAATGGGATTGCGCAGTTCGTGAGCCACACCGGTTACCAGGCGTCCCAGGGCCGCCAGCCTTTCCGTGCGGCGAAGTTCTTCCTCCAGTTTATCCTTTTCCCCCAGCCCCATGGCCATTTTGTTTATGGCCTGGGCTATCTGGCCCGGTTCACCCGGCATTTCCGGGAGTAGCTTGGTAATGTCCTTTTCCATATCGGCAAGGCCCTTTTTTAAATTGCTTACCCCGCTGGTCAAGTTGTGAATGACAATCAGCGCCCCGGCAGATCCGATGAAAAATCCGAAAAGGGCGATATATCTTGTAAGCGTCCGGAAATTTCTGCTTTGGGCGAAAATGGGGTGCAGGCGCTCGTCCGCCCAGGCCACGGCAATTAATTTACCGTTGTATTTAAGTGGGACAAGATATTCAAATGTCTCGTCGCTAAGGCTGCTGGTCAGGCGGGCCAGCGGTTTTTGGCTGGCCACCACCGCTATCAGTCCCGAATTGGCTTCATCCAGTATTCTTTTTTCCCTCTCCTGTTCTTCCTTCTCCGAAAGTTTACGGTACTGGTGAAGGAAACCCTGGACATAAATTTGCTCGTTTTGAGGAAGATACAGCCCGAATCTTACGCCCGGATGCTGGGGCACCAGGGGTTCGGCCACATCGTTAAAGGCTTGCTTGAGGTAACCGTCCAGTTCTTCCTGGGGAATGCCGGTTATTTTTATTCCTTTATATTTCTGATCAAGGGCGCTGGTGACTCCCGGCACTATCTGGGTTTGCACTATGTTCCCCAGTCTTTCTTTCCTGTCCAGTATCAATGCCTCGTCACTTTTTGTTGCGAAAAATATATCGTATAGCATTACCAGTATTGGAATTAGTAGAAGTATAGCTGTCACAGACATTATTTGAAATTTTATGCTTTTTTGCGTAAAGGAAAGGTTCAGGTACAAACGCCTCCTTCCTGCACACGTAAGCAACTTAAACCCTGTATCAACCAGGCAACTGGCATGTGAATAAAAACACACCACAGTTAACTGTATTATAACATACACTGCTCCGGTTAAAGAAGAGAAATATTGTACTTTAAAATATGGATTTGGCTGGCGGCTATCCTGAAAATGTAGCAGAAAAGTTAATATGAGCGGGTTGCGGGCATTTTTTTTTGTTCGGTATTGTACAATAATCCTCCCTGGCCTGCCGGTTTTTTTATGTTCAGAGCCTTTGCCAGATTTTAAAAGCACAAAAAATTGTTAATAAATGAGCATGCTG
>CBEULQ010000414.1:0-3450 GCA_965543975.1 uncultured Desulfocucumis sp.
CCGCATTGGCAGCAAAACGGACAACCAACAGAGGGACATGTTGCACAAGATGAGCTGCAAATTTGTCGCTTGGGCCAACCACAAAAGCGTTAAAACCGTCGTCGTCGGCGACGTGGAGGGTGTGCAAAGAAACACCTCCAGTCGCAAGAAAAGAAACCTGAAGAAAAAACGTCGTTCTCGCAACCAAAACCAAAAGATGAGCCAATGGCCATTCGGGTTGCTGCTGGCCTATCTTACATACAAACTGGCTACCCTTAACATCGACCTGATCAAGATAGACGAAAGTTTCACAACGCAAACATGCCCTGTCTGCGGCCGGAAGAAAAAAGCTTCCGGCAGAATGTACAAGTGCTATTGTGGGTACACCGGTCACCGGGACATTCACGGGGCCAGGAATATACTCAGCAAGCACAAGTATGGGGATATCCGGAATACTGGTATTGTAGTTTCCAAAGTCACGTATCTACGGCCCACTGCTTATTAAGTGGAAAGTAGTAGACGCCCGGAACCGGGCCACCGGGAATCAAAACCCCGGTGTTGTCGGGAGAATCGGCAGGAAAGAAAGCATCCTTAGCGGATGAGGCAACCTGAACGGGTTGTCGCCTTGAATTCTTGTCGCAATGCTCCTTGAAGCCCTCGCTTCTATAAGCGTGGGAGGTTCACTATATATAACCGTGTTATTTCAGGATAAATAAGAGTTCCGCGCGGATAACGCGGAACCCTCTAACTAAAGATTGTCTTAAATACACTTAAAAGCTTAAGCCGCCTATATGGCGGCTTTTGAGCTTTAATTTTATTTAAAGTTAACCAATTGTTTAACCGGCACTGCCAGTCCAACCCTGTATATATTATTATCCTCTCCGGCATCAGCCGTGGCAAAAACGACTCCCACAACCTCGCCCCTGGTGTTGTAAACCGGGCTGCCGCTGTTGCCGGGATAGATGGGAGCGTCTATGGTGAATACTCTATCATGGCCGTCTGCAAGCTTCACATATCGCCCGACCCTTCCTTCCGAAACAATATTGTTCAGCCCCAGAGGATTGCCAATCACCTTTATTTTATCTCCAGGGGCAGGACCTCCGTATTCATTCAAGGGAACACACGGCAGGCCGGACTTGTCCAACACTATCACGGCAAGATCATATTCCTTCCTGCCGTGCCACTTTTGGGCATTGTACAGGGTTCCGTCAGAAAACCTTACCGCAATTTTTTCGGCGCCCTCAATTACATGGTGATTGGTAACAATTAATCCCTCCGGGGAGATATTAAACCCCGTACCGTTTCTCTGCTCCACATGGAGTGAGGAGCCCTTCCCGCCGGCAATAACATTAACTTTTACAACGGCTTCAAGCAGCCGTGGATCAGTATCCTTTTTCAACTGTAGTGATTTTACCACCAGGTCGTTAACCGGAAACCTCAGCTCCGGCCATGAAGCAAGAACCACCAGCCCGATAAATGCCAGCACGGTTATCAGCGCCACAATACGAATTAATTTGGAACTCCTGCCCGGAGCCTCCTCTTCCTCTTCTTCTTCCTCCCGGCCATCCGAGGCAAAGTGTTTAAAATCCTGGTATTCCTCCGGCGGCATCCCTTCCTCATCCAGCAGAAAATCCTCCTTGCCTGCTTCAGGGTGTTCCCGGGTTTTTACCGGGTATTTGTATTTGTCTTTGTCGTTGTTGTTCAAAATATCATACTCCTTATAAGGTCAGGGGACACACCTTCTATGTTACCTAAATTTCCATTATTCTTTATAAATTTGGAAGGAATGTCCCCAACTTAATTTGCCTCTCCGGTAAAGTTTATTGATACGTCGACTATCTCCGGCCTGTTCCCCAATCTGACCGGCGGGAATGTGGGCATTCCATATTCCGTAGACCTTTTGAATCAGACGGACCCAGTTCCTGCGGGAAGCATTTTTTAGAGATATCAGAATGGAGCCAGTGAAATAGATAGGAATAGAAAGGAATTAATGGTGGGAATTTAACATTATACATCATAAAATTGGACTTAATTCCACAAATTCCTCTTGCAATATTTTGGCTATGATACCAAGTCCCTGGGTAAGTTGTTCTTTAGTGTCCGGCCCGCTTAAGGAAATACGCGCTGCCGGTGGGGGAAGCGCACTTCCTACAATGAATTTCTCAGCGCCAAATATATTTACTCCCGCTTTTCGGGCACGTATTTCAAGTTCATTACCGGACCAGTGAGCTGGCAGATTCAGCCAGATATAGTACCCGGTTGACGGTCCGGTAAAAGAATAACCGGAAAGTTCTTTTTGAGCAATCTCGAACCGCCGGACAGCTTCCTGACGTTTAGCTTTAATAATTGCATCAGCAATCCCGTCCTTGATACATTCGGAAACAATCGCCGCATTAAGCGTAGGAGCCATCCAAATCGTATTCAATACAGCTTTGGCAATCTGAAAACGCAGTTGCTTAGGAGCAACCACAAAAGAGACGCGCAGGCCTGCAAAAAATGCTTTTGAGACCCCTGCAATAAAGATGCTGTTTTGCGGGATCATGGTGGTCAAGGGAGGTGGGTTCGTTTGATTAATAAAGCTGTAGATATCATCTTCAATTACAATTAAGCCGTTACGTTCAGCAACGTCGGCAATTTTTTTTCTTCTTTGTAACGACATACTGGCATTGGTGGGGTTTTGGACACTCGGCATCAGGTAAAGTCCTTTGAGAGAGTTTCTCCGGCAGGTTGCCTCCAGATCTTCCGGAATCATTCCTTCCTGATCCATAGAAATAGGTTCCAGCTTGATGTTCAAACTTTTGGCAACAGATTTAAAACCAGAATAAGTTAAGCAATCAACGGCAATCCGATCTCCGGCTTCGCAAATGGAGGTTAAACAGCAGGTCAAAGCATGCTGTGCCCCGGCACAGATCAGGATATCATCAGCTGAAGCGGTGATGCCGAAACGTTTGACCCAATAGGCGCCGGTTTCCCGGTGTTCGGGCAAACCCAGGGGGTCGGAATATCTTAAGAACCTGTTGAGCTGATGGCTGGTGCCGAGTTTTTCGATCAGCATTAAAATATCAGGCTCATTATTATATAAAGGATAAATTGGACCCAGGTCAATTATTTTAGATGCTTTTTCTTCAATTTTTACAATAGAAGAATCTGTTCCGCAATCGGTTGATACATAGGTTCCTCGTCCCACGGTTCCGGTTATTAGTCCCCGGCGTTCCGCTTCTTTATAGGCCCGGGTAGCGGTAGTTACATTTATTCCGATAATGCCTGCCAGTTCCCGGTGGGTGGGCATTTTTTCGCCAGGTTTGAGAATTCCACTGCGAATATCACGTTCCAAAGCGTCTGCTACTGCTATATAAAGTGATTTATCGGTATCAATTATTTTCGGGTTCCACATAAACTACCTCCACATTGTATTGCATACAATTGTACTGTTGACTCCATACAATGTCAAGAATATACTTTAGCATAAGA
>CBEULQ010000415.1:0-3450 GCA_965543975.1 uncultured Desulfocucumis sp.
AAAAATTCCTTTTTTGAAAAAATTTTTTAAAAATTTTTTCATTAAGAAGACTAAAAAACCGATTAACATCATTAAATGTTAATCGGTTCGAGGTTTTTTAATACACATTTTTTTAAAAAAAATCTTTAATCAGATAAAATCACGAAGATTGTTTATTACTATTCTGAAATACCCTATATGCCGCCAATCCGGCAAATAAATGTTCTTTCATTGAAGCTCGAGCATTCTGAACATTTCGCTCCTTAATACTTTCATAAATTTTAATATGTTCATCAAGTGATTGTTTGAGGAAATTACTATCTTGAAAGAATCTCTCCATCATCTCATAAATATAACGACTAAAGGTTTGAATAAGACGGGCCATAAATGAATTTTGGGATGCCTGCGCAATAATATTATGGAAGCGCAAATCGGCTCTACAGTAAATACTTGAGTCATTTACTTCAGATTTTAACTCGTCAATAACATCCGCCAACTGCTCCAGATATTCGTTTGTAATTCTCTCAGCAGCAAGACCGGCACAATCCACTTCCAAGTAAGTTCGTGTTTCCCATATCTCATCGATTGAGTTAGGTTCAACAGAAAGTGCCAGCGCTAAGGGAGTAATAATATGATTTAGATGATGATTTTTTATAAATGTACCTTCACCATGTTTTATCTCTACTAAACCAAATAATTCCAAAGTTCGTAAAGCCTCTCGCAAAGTGGTACGGCTTACTCCTAAAGCTTCAGCCATCTCACGTTCTCCCATTAGTTTATCTCCGGGACTCAAGTTCCCTTCCACCATAAGTTTTGAAATTTGAGATAAAATATCCTCATACATTCGACGAGGTTTAATTTTTACTAAACGCATCCTATGTTTCACCTATAAATAGTTTTAACTTCTTAATCCAGTATATTACAGATATCAAGAAAACACAATTTAGTTTAAATAAAATTAAGATTATCTATTACCCCGAAGTGGCTCGCCCTATTGGAGGTGTTTCTGGAATTATGCTTTAGCGTAGTGGGCGGCTAGAAACCAGGATAACCGGGGAAACGGCGAGCTTAACCTAAAAAAATAAGGGGTGGAATTTACCATTCGGCCCCTTAACCTATTCCCAGTCTCAAACTTTTTAAGAACCCACAACTGTAGGTTCTCATAATGTTTGAGACTGGCGTTACGAAAAATGCTCCTCCCCCGATTTGTTGGACACAGAGTCAAGACTATATAATTAGATCAGGGAGGCGCTGTGTATATGGGAGAGCCGAGAAGACATTATGATGAAGAATTCAAACGCAATGCTGTTGAGTTATGCCGCACCAGTGGTAAGCCGGTAAGCCAGGTAGCCCAAGACTTGGGGATCGACAGCAACATGCTCAGAAGGTGGCAAAGAGAGCGGGAGAACTATGGCGATCGGGCATTTCCTGGCGTGGGAAAGCTCATGCGTGGCACTGATCAGGAAGAGGAAATCCGCCGGCTCAAGAAGGAACTTGCAATCGCCCAGGAGGAGCGGGACATCCTAAAAAAAGCAATGGCCATCTTCTCAAAAGCAACGAAATGATCTACCGCTTCATCCGGGAACACACGGGCATGTTCCGTGTCGAGGGGATGTGCCGGGTCCTTACAGTGTCCCGGACAGCATATTACCGCTGGCTGGCCAGTCCAGTAAGTCAGCATAAAATTCAGGATAAAATTATCAAGGAACAGGTCGTAAAAATTTACAATGAGAGCCGCAAGACCTATGGCAGCCCTCGCATTCACAGGAAGTTGGGCAAGCAGGGCATTCACTGCGGCAAAAAGAGAGTCGAGCGATTGATGAGAAAAGCTGGAATCCAGGGCATCCAAAAACACAAATTCAAGGTGACTACTGACTCCAATCACAACCTGCCGGTGGCGGAGAACATTCTGAACAGGAACTTCAACGCCGGCGGCCCTAACATGCTCTGGGTAGCAGATATCACGTATATCCACACCAATGAAGGCTGGCTGTATCTAGCGGCTGTCATGGACCTCTACTCCAAAAGAATCGTAGGCTATTCAATGCAGCATTACCTGACCCGGGAACTGGTCATCGAGGCCATGAAGATGGCCATCACCAACCGCCATCCAGGCCGGGGGCTGATCGCTCACTCCGACCGCGGCAGCCAACATGCTAGTTTAGATTATCAGCAACTGCTCTGGCAGCATGGCATCATCTGCTCCATGAGCCGCAAAGGGAATTGCTGGGACAACTCTTCCATGGAGAGCTTCTTCAAGACACTAAAGACAGAACTGGTGTACCATAGATGTTATGAAACCCGTTCAGAAGCAAAACTGGAGATCTTTGAGTATATCGAGGTTTTTTACAACCGTTTCAGGCTACATTCAGCTATCGGATATGAGAGTCCGGTTGATTACGAGAGAAACTACGAGAACCAGAAAAATGTTGCTTAAGTTGGTGTTTAATTAACCGAGAGAAGTCCATTTAATGCGTTTTACTAACACTCAACACCTACTATAGGAGGCCGTTGACGTTGACCATTTCAGACAGAAATGTCCCCTTGTCGGAGTCAGCCATGCGATCATCCTTAAAGCCGGTTGATGGGAAACCCAGTAATATGAGTGTCCCGCCAAGCAGATCGCCCTTGGTGTTCTTCGTACTGGTTTTCGCTCTCACAATTCCCTTCTGGGTAATCGGCGCGGTCACCGGACTTCATATCTTGCCCGGTCTCCCCGTGTCCGGGCTGGCGACCTTTTGCCCAGCGCTGGCCGCTCTTATTCTTGTTCGCCGGGAGAATAAGGGGGCTGGCACGGCGATGTTACTGAAGCGGGCATTCGACTACAAGCGGATCAAGGCGAAGATTTGGTACGCTCCGATACTGTTGCTGATGCCGCTGGTGATGGTGTTGTCATATGGCATAATGCGTCTGGCCGGAACGCCGGTTCCGGCACCGCAAATTGTCATTCTACCGACGCTGATCCTGTGCGTCGTGTTCTTCATCGGCGCTTTGGGCGAGGAACTGGGCTGGTCCGGATACGTCATCGACCCGATGCAAGATCGATGGGGCGCCCTGCAGGCCAGCATTGTCCTGGGATTGATTTGGGCAGTCTACCACTATCTGGGGTTGGTGCAGGTTCACCGCTCGGTGGAGTGGATCGCCTGGTGGTCGCTTGGTACGTTGGCAGCACGTGTGATCATCGTCTGGCTATACAACAACACCGGAAGGAGCGTCTTCGCCACGGCGCTCTTCCACATGATGATCAACGTCACCTGGCAACTGTTTCCGATCAACGGCTCGTACTACGATCCACGCGTCTCCGGCTTGATCTCGGCCTTGCTGGCCGTCATCATCATCGTTTTCTGGGGACCACGAACCTTGTCTCGACATGAAACGGTCTGAAGGAATGGATCGAACGGATTGGCGTCTCTTGAGAACAGATCGGAGAGCACACGTCTGAACTCCAGTCACGGCTTACTATCTCGTATG
>CBEULQ010000416.1:0-3442 GCA_965543975.1 uncultured Desulfocucumis sp.
AAAAATTATTTAGGTAGCCATTGATTTTCAAAAGACGTTCGATAAGTTTTTATCAGCGGGGGAGGATAAATGTTTTGAGGAGAAATAACAATGCAAATAAACAAATGACATTAAAAGATGCCATAAATAAGTATGTAAAAGACGGCAGCAGCATTACCTTTGGCGGATTTATAGGCAGGGACTGTGTTGCTGCAGTTCACGAAATAATCAGGCAAGGTATCAAAAACCTCACCGTTATCGACGACAGCAAGACCGATGTAATGGATTTGCTGGTCGGCGCCGGGGCGGTTAAACGCTGGGAAGGGGCCTATCTTGGTTATGGTGCCCTGGGGTTGGCGCCAAATATCAGGCGTTCGGTGGAAAAAGGCATCCCTGCCAGGTTCGACCTTGAAGACTGGTCTAACGCAGGTATCAGTATGAGGTTTCTGGCCGGTAGTCTCAACATCCCTTTTATGCCCACCAAGTCAATGCTGGGAACGGACATTATCAAATACAACCGGCGGATCAAAGTAATCAATGACCCTTATGAAGAGGAACCGGTGGCCCTTGTTCCGGCCGCCCATCCCGATGTGGCCGTTATTCACGTACAGCGAGCAGATGCCATGGGAAACGCACAGGTATGGGGTTTCACCGGTAATGACGAAAATAAAGCCCGGGCGGCCAGGCATACAATCATCACCTGCGAGGAGATTGTTTCCACTGATGACATCAGGCGACAGGGCAACCTGACGATGATTCCGTTTTACTGCGTGGATGCAGTGGTCCAAGTCCCCTATGGCTGCCACCCGCAGTCCTGTTACGGTTACTATGCTTATGATGTGCTGTTTTGCGGTGATTATCACGAATCTGCCAAGGACAGGGATCAATTCCTGAGCTGGCTGGATCGATATGTTTATCAGGTAAAGGATCATATAGACTACTGTGATAGAGTAGGCTGGGATCGTTTACAAAAATTAATGCGGCTGGAACGTCATTTTAACCGTATTCCGGGTTAAGGAGGGGCAACATGAATAACAGAAGGTACAGCGCATCTGAATTAATGGCTATTACAGCGGCCAAGGAATTCAGGGACTGGGAAGTGGCGTTCGTAGGCATAGGCATCCCCCTGGTAGCCGGAATTACCGCCAAGCGCTTTCACGCTCCGAACCTGAATATAGTATATGAATCCGGCTGTATCGGGCCGCTTAAACACAGGGTCGATTTCAATGTGGGAGATTCATCGGCGTCGGATGGGGCCCTTTGTCTTACCTCCGAGTGGCGGGTTTTCAGTGACATGCAGTGTGGTTATTACGATGTGGGGGTGCTTGGCGCCGCCCAGGTTGATAAATACGGAAATTTGAACACTACAGCTATTTTGGGGGAGCAGGATTACTATTCTCCCAAGGTACGCCTGCCGGGCAGCGGCGGCGGCAACGACATCGGTTCCAATATCGGCCGCGTGGTGGTGATGCTGAGGTTGGAGCCCTTGCGCTTTGTGGAAAGGGTAGACTACCTTACAACACCAGGCTTTTTGGACGGTGCTCCGGAAGCCAGGAAGAAGACGGGATTGCTGGGTAATGGACCTGTTGCTGTGGTCACAGACAAGGCACTTTTCAGGTTCGACCCATTGACCCATGAAATGTACCTGGATACTATCTACCCCGGAGTGGATGTGCAGGAGATTAAGTCGCTGGTGGGCTGGGATTTGCAAATTGCCACTACATTAAAGGTATCCTCTGAGCCCAGCGACGAAGAACTTGCGGTATTAAGGGCGGCAGACCCGGCCAACCTGATTATGGGTGGGGTTGCGGCCAGAAAAAGCCTGTCCGGACTTGATGAGTATATTGAATTAACCATAAAAAATTCCGGTAAGTAGATTTTTGAGGGCTATATTGTTGCGACCCTTAAAATGCCTTTTGAATAATCCGGTTTGGTAGCGGTAATTTCTATATTAGCCGAATTTCCAGTTTAATATAATTCCGGCAGTTTTAGAATAATAAATATATAATAATTTAAACTGCAGGTAATTCTTTGTAATTGTCAAATTGAGAATGTTGAATGAGTACATGGCCGGGCTGTGAGTAATCCACAACCATAGTTGTCAGGCGTAATTCTTCAACAGCTTCAAATAGTATAAATATTTATACGGTACAAGGAGAGATATTTAGTGTCAGTGGTCAAGCTTGCCCATGGTAGACATAAAAGGGTTGCCGCCGGGCATCCCTGGGTTTACAAGACAGAGGTTGAGAGCATAGGTGGAGATTATCAACCCGGGGATATACTGGAAGTGGTTGATTTTCGGGGCAAATTTATTGGGCGGGGATTCATCAACCCGGCCTCCCAGATACTGGTACGGATAATGACCAGGGATAGGCAGGAGAAAATTGACAGGGATTTTTTCCGGAAACGGCTCTTAAATGCATGGGAATACAGGAAAAGGATGGTCCGGGATACCAACGCCTGCCGGGTGGTGTTTGCGGAGGCGGATTTTTTACCTGCGCTGATAGTGGATAAATTCGGTGATTATCTTTCGGTGCAGACCCTGGCACTGGGGATAGATGTGCACAAAGAAACAATAGTTGAACTGCTGGACGAGATTATGGGCCCAAAAGGAATATACGAGAGAAACGATGCCGGCGTGAGAGAACTGGAGGGATTGCCTCTTCAGGCTGGTTTTTTGAAAGGCGCGGCTGATCCCATGGTGGAAATTGAAGAGAACGGGCTATTTTTTGAGGTGGACCTGGCCGGCGGGCAAAAAACCGGATATTTTCTCGACCAGAGGGAAAACAGAATGACCATGCAATATCTGGCTCCCGGGGCCAGGGTGTTGGACTGCTTTTGCCATACTGGCACCTTTTCCACCTATGCTGCAAAATACGGGGCCAGGGAGGTGCTGGGAATCGACATAGCAGCCAGCGCCCTGGAGGTGGCCCGGAGGAACGTAGCCAGGAACGGCGTTGAACACCTGTGCGACTTTAGGGAAGCCAACAGTTTTGACGAACTCAGGGCAATGGAGAAGGCCGGGGAGAAATTTGACCTGATCATACTTGACCCGCCTGCCTTTACCAAGTCCAAAAAGGCTGTTGAAGGGGCCGTGCGGGGTTACAAGGAAGTTAACTTGCGTTCGATGAAACTTCTTCCTCCGGGAGGCTTTCTGGTCACCTGCTCCTGTTCCTATCATATGGATGAGGGGCTTTTCCGGGATGTGGTGGCGGAGGCCGGGCACGACGCCGGCAGGCAACTAAGGCTAGTGGAGATGCGCCGGCAGGCCAAGGACCATCCCATGCTTATGGCATCCCCGGAGACTTATTATTTAAAATGTCTGGTGCTGCAGGTCTGGTAAAAGGCTGCGGGCATGAAAAATATATGTTAAAATGTCGACCAAGTAAATAAACTATTGAAAAATAATTCTAATGGTGCTAAACTGAAAACAAATTATTAGACAATTTAAAGCAGAGATATA
>CBEULQ010000417.1:0-3439 GCA_965543975.1 uncultured Desulfocucumis sp.
CCCGAGCATCAGCCACCCACACGTCCCGACACAATACGCAGCACTATTGAAGATGCCTGCGACGAGCTTATTGAAATGGGTAAATATCTAATGCTGGGGGCTTTTTTAGCCGCCACTGCACAATCCTTCATTTCCCAAAGTTTTTTAGCAAGCGTTGGAAAAGAATCTATTGTATCTACCTTAACAATGATGTCTTTTGCCTTTTGGTTGTCGGTGTGCTCATCGGCAGATGCTTTTATTGCGGCTTCCTTCATTAATATATTTACCAGTGGTTCACTGCTTGCGTTTATGGTGTTTGGTCCAATGATTGATATGAAAAACATGTTAATGATGCTCAATGCTTTTAAGCTTCGTTTTGTGGTTATGCTGACTGTCATAGTTACCTTATTAATAATATGCGGGGCTAATATAATAAATAAATGGCTATAGGGGTGACAGTAAAGATGCAAACAATTTTAAAAATAGAAGCAAAATTGAAGGCTGCTATTTTACTTGGATTCAGCTTTTTACTATATTGGCTTGTAGACAGTGGAACAATAACCGCTTATATCAACCCCCGGTTTGCCGGATTAACAAAAACAACGGCAGTTGTTATGTTTATAATGTTTATTGTACAGATCTTCCGGCCAACCCCACGTGTACCTAATAGCCATAATCATCGAAAATCAGCCGGAGTTATTAAATGGGGCTACATTGCCTTTATAATTCCTTTATTAATGGGATACCTTTTGCCTCAAAGTACTCTGGACGCCAACATGGCCGCCAATAAAAGAATTAGCCTTAATGCCAGCACGGTGAACAACAATCAGACCGGTACAATTAACCCGGGCAAGGATGAACCGAAAGCACAGACGGATGTAAATACCGTAAATGCACAGGAAAATAACATACAGCCTCAGGGTCTTTTACGGCCAATTGCTAACGAGCTAAAGCAGGCCAGCCTGATAAATGTTACCGATGAAAATTTCAATTATGTGATGTCTGAACTTTATATGTTTAATGATGATTATATTGGTAAAGAAATTACAATGGTTGGTTTTGTGGACAAGGATGACAGTTTTTTACCTAATCAATTCGGATTGGCCCGATACGTTATTACCTGTTGTGCCGCTGATGCTACACTCGGAGGGCTTATATGCGAGTACAATAATACGGAGAGTTTAAAAAAGGGTTCATGGCTGACCGTAAGGGGAACTATTCAAAAAGGGTTGTATGATCAACAAAACGTCCCTATAGTAAAGGTTACCTCCTACAAAAACTCGGAAAAACCACAAAATCCATATATCTACCCTTGAGTATTAATTAACCTTTCTCTGACAGCATTAAAAAGGTTGACATCTAAGAGTTATAGTTGTTAGGAGCGGTATTTTGCTCATACTCGTAGGGATGGGGCTTTTTCCCACCCAGCAAAAAACCGGCGATTATGGAAGTAATTGGTATTGCCACTATCAGCCCTATGCTGCCGGCCAGGGCACGGACAATTTCAGTGGCAATTAGGTCAAGGTTTAGAATTCTAACAAAAGGCATTTCATATGCCATGAAAACCAGCATCAAGGGTATAGCTCCGCCCGTGTATGCAAGGATAAGTGTGTTTGACATTGTTCCCATGATATCCCGGCCCACGTTCATGCCAGCCCTGATCAGTGCAGCTTTGCCCATCATCGGGTTGGCTTTTTTTATTTCATCTACGGCGGAGGCGATAGACATGCCCACGTCCATTACCGCGCCCAGGGCTCCGATGATCATGCCTGCGAACAAAATGCCCCTGTAGTCGAAATCAATCTTTTGGGGTATGTATATGAGCATTTGCATTTCCTCATCACTGAAACCGGAAAGGTGTGCCGCTGATCCCACCAGGAATGCCAGAATGCCTGCCACCAGGACGCCCCCTATGGTGCCAATGATGGCGGATAGTGTTTTTGCCGATCTACCCCCTATAACCAGCAGGGTAAACGCGGTAACAGCCGCAGATATTAGTACGGTTACAGCTATAGGGTTGTAGCCCTTGAACATGAGGGGCAAGAGGCCGAAAAAAACTGCCCCCACGGTGACCGTCAAGGTGAATATTGATTTTACTCCTTGTTTTCCTCCCAGTATCAACAGTGAGAGAATAAATAAAGCAACCAGGTAAAGCAGTTTGTTATCCCGGGCAAAATCCTCTATATAAACATTGTTGAGCTTGTCTCCCTCCGGCTCGGCATATAATACCACCTCGTCGCCGGGCTTTACTCTAACGTCGTATCCAGGGTGGTTTGTAAGGGTGTGTATTATTTCAAGCTCCTGTCCCCTGTATTGATTGTCCAGCAGTTCAACGGTTACCAGTTGGTTACGGTCTGTTACTCCTGAGGTTTTGGTCTCTTCATTGTCTTTAAGATCTACAACTTCTACTATCTTAGCCCTGATATAACGGTGTTCCGGAATAGTGCCTTCAGATAGATTATTCTCCTGAGAAAAGGCCGGGGATGAAAGGAAAACGATATAAAGCAGCAATGAAGCAAACAGTGTAAGTATTCCCCTACGCATAATAACCCCTTTCAAGAAACAGAAGGCATATTGGTGAAAATGATAATCATTACAACGAACTACAATTAGTTTAACTGGTACCAGCTATTGCTGTCAATACAGGCAGTAGGAACTATGTTACCTGCTATGAGTAATTGGTTTCTTCTTTTTTTGGGAAAATGATTAACACATTATATAATAACCAAGTTCCCGCATTAATTTAGAAAAGTTTAACCGTTTATATCTATGTTGAAACAGCTTTCCTCCAAAATCTTTTCATCCCTTGCCTCGAAAAAAAGCCCAGCAGCACGAACCCCATGGCGTACAGAGCTGTTCACAGCCCTGGGGGCAGGTACCAGTGCCACATTCTGTTGACAAAGCCGCCCCTTTTGAAGGTATAGTGAATCATTGTGCCCCAGCTTATTCTGGATGGATCCCCCAGTCCGAGAAAACTCAATGCCGCCTCGCTGAGCATGGCCCCTGCCACGGTAATGACAAACTTGGCCGCTATAACGTCCGAGGCGTTAGGTATAATGTAGTTTGTTATAATTCTCCGGTCGGAAATTCCCAGAGTCCTCAGGACTTCTACGAAGGGAACAGCTTTTAACTGGATAGCCCTGGCCCGCACAATCCTAGCCGTTTGGCACCAGTCCAACAGGCCGAAGGCACCGAAAAGAATCACCAGGGTGGCCATTACCGAGGCACCGGAATATTTTTCTAAACATCTTTCTTTTCAGCCCCCACCATGAACATGGGTGTAGATCTGTACAGCACCTTGTCTTTATCATTCCATACCCTTTTGCCTATTTCGGTTTCAATAATTATTTTACCGAAGCCGCAATCCAGCAGCGCCCCGGCATCCCATTGTGGTCGCCTGCGGCTGCTGAGATACAGGCTGCGGGAGATATTGTCGCTCTCCTCCTTGTTTATGCCAGCG
>CBEULQ010000418.1:0-3421 GCA_965543975.1 uncultured Desulfocucumis sp.
ATACGAATTGGTATTTAAAAATATCCCCCAATTTATCTGTATGAATTTTGAAAGAGTATTTAGAATTGGTAAAATGTACGGTATCGGGCTGGTACAAAAGGAACATATACTGGGCAACTTCGTTATTTTCATGCCTGTGGGGAAAAGGCTTGAGGAAATCGATATAGTGGAATTTTTTGCCAGAATGATGGCGGCCGCCTTCCTGCGCAACAACGCCGAGAGGGAACTAAGTGAAAGCCGTGAACGTTACCGCTCCCTTATTGAGCATTCAAGGGATGCCATTTTTGTTGCTACATCCGATGGAAGATATATTGAGGCAAACCCTGCGGCTACCCGACTGCTGGGCTACAATAAAAGTGAATTGCTGAGAATGAGTATACCTGACATCTCCCCCGCCGAACTGGTGGGAATAAATATGGCTGAATTTAACAAACTGATCGAAAAGGGCATCATTGAGCATTTTGAAACAATTCTGCAACATAAAAACGGTAATCATGTCCCGGTTGAAATAAGCGCTACAGCACTACCTGAAGGATTCTTCCTGGGCACTGTAAGGGATATTCGGCCAAGAAAAAAGATAGAAGAACATTTACGGCTCTCCGAAGAACGTTTCTCCGTGGCATTTAACGCCAGTCCCAGCCTTATGCTGATTATGAATTTTAAAACCGGCATTATCATTGACGTGAACAACAGTTTTTTACGCAAACTGAGATACAACCGCCACGAAGTCCTGGGCAAGAAAACCACTGACCTAAAATTCTGGGTTAAACCGGAAGACCGTATATCTATAAAGCGGGAAATAAAAGAGAAGGGCACTGTATATAACCGCGAAATTAACATATACGACAGTTCAGGTGAAATTCACGTAGGCTTGTATTCAGCCGACAAAATATATATTAATGGAAATGAGCATCTACTGGCATCCATAAACGATATTACACAATATAAGAATCTGGAAAAGGACATGGCCCGCCTGGAGAAGCTTCACCTGGTGGGGGAGATGGCAGCCGGAATAGGACACGAAATCAGAAACCCCATGACCACCGTCCGGGGTTTCCTGCAGATGCTGGGTAATAAAGAAGAATGCGCTAAATACAAGGAATTTTATGACCTGATGATCAGCGAGTTGGACAGAGCCAACTCCATTATCACGGAATTTCTTAGTATAGCCAAAAACAAACACACCGAATTTGAAACTCAGAATCTTAATGAAATACTTCGAAAAATAGAGCCGTTGATACAGGCTGATGTAGTAAACGCAAACATGCATTTGTCAGTCAAAATGGAGAACCTCCCTGATATATCTTTAAACGAGGAAGTAATCAGGCAAATGATGCTAAACCTGGTTCGGAACGGACTTGAGGCCATGACCTCCGGAGGAATACTGGAGATTAGAACTTACAGCGAAAACGGCCAGGTAATTCTGTCGGTTAGGGACCAGGGCAAAGGTATCGAGCCGGAAATTATAGACAAAATCGGAACCCCCTTTTTCACCACCAAGGACTGCGGTACCGGGCTGGGCCTTGCTACCTGCTACGGCATAGCCGTCAGGCACAACGCCGTAATCAACCTGGAGACCGGTCCCGGAGGAACAACATTTTCCGTAAGATTTAAATTAAATTATAGTTAATTGCTGACTTAGTTTGCTAATTAATAGTAAAATATGGTAGTATAATGAAAAATCTGGTCATTTTTATTCGATTATAAGTTATATAAAGCGGTAGCTTCCTGAAATCAATCCATAGAAATCATTTGTTGTGAGGTATCTCAATTGCTCTCCATAATCAACAGTACTGCCCTGCAAGGCCTTGTAGGCCACATCGTCAAAGTCGAGGTGGACGTCTCGAACGGATTGCCCTGCTTTGATCTAGTTGGGTTACCCGATATAGCCGTGCGGGAATCCAGGGATAGGGTAAGGGCTGCAATTAAAAACTCAGGGTTTGAATTCCCGGTTAAACGTATAACGGTAAACCTGGCCCCCGCCGATATAAGAAAGGAAGGCCCTATGTACGATCTCGCCATAGCCGTGGGAGTACTGGCGGCCACAGGACAAATAGACCCTGAAAAATGCAGCCCACACATATTTATTGGCGAGCTTTCCCTGAACGGGGATGTGCGCGGGGTCGTCGGAGTGCTACCCAACGTGCTGGCGGCTGTGGAGAACGGATTTACATCAGTGGTGGTTCCCCGGGAGAACGCCGGGGAGGCTGCGCTGGTCAGAAACGCCGGCATATATCCGGTATCTTCCTTAAATCAATTAAGCAATTTTTTAACCGGAGAAGAAGAAATATCTCCATATACCCCTGAAGAAAATGAAAATTCCATTGGCCGGGATAAACATTATCCGGATTTTTCGGAGGTCAAGGGCCAGTTTACCGCCAGGCGAGCTCTGGAAGTAGCCGCCGCCGGCGGGCACAACGTTCTGATGACGGGAAGTCCGGGATCCGGAAAGACAATGCTGGCCCGCTGCCTTCCCGGCATAATGCCTGATTTAAGTTTTGAAGAAGCTTTGGAAACCACGAAAATATACAGCCTTGCCGGACTCCTTAAACCAGGCCAGTCCATAATAACCGCAAGACCATACCGTGCACCACATCACAGCGCCTCCTCCATTGCCCTGGTGGGAGGAGGAAAATACCCCCGGCCTGGTGAAATCAGCCTGGCTCACAACGGTATACTATTTCTTGATGAAATGCCGGAGTTCCACAAGGATGCCCTGGAGGCACTTCGCCAACCCCTGGAGGACGGCACCGTAACCATTTCAAGGGTCAATGCGTCGATCAGCTATCCGTCCAGAATGATGCTAATCGGCTCTTGCAATCCCTGCCCGTGCGGCTTCCATGGAGATGCGCTAAAGGACTGCAACTGTACACCTCTGCAGGTGCAGCGCTACATGGGGCGAATTTCCGGGCCTCTGCTGGACAGGATAGATATTATCATAGACGTTCCCAGGGTTACCTTTGACGAACTAGCAGACAGGCAGGCGGGGGAATCTTCGGCGGCCATTAAGAAAAGGGTTGAAGCAGCCCGGACGATACAAAGGGAAAGATTTAAAAACTCCGATATCGGCTGTAACGCCATGATGACCGGCGCAGTTGTAAGAAAAAACTGTATCCTCTCCAGGGAAGCCTCAAATTTATTGAAATCAGCATTCAAACAACTTAAGCTCAGCGCCCGGAGCCACGACAGGATACTGAAGGTGGCCAGAACGGCGGCCGATCTGGCCGGCAGCGAAAAGATTGAAGCCGAACATTTGGCCGAAGCGGTCCAGTACCGCAGGGAAAAGCAGGACGGATAACCTTTTATCGATGGAAATTTCCTATGAAGATCTAACGGCTGGGCTGAAAAGGGAAATATCGTGATAAATAATCAATTGGAAGAGGCCCAGAACGGGCAGATTGTGGTGATATTGATGAACGAA
>CBEULQ010000419.1:0-3411 GCA_965543975.1 uncultured Desulfocucumis sp.
AGTATGGAACTCTTCTTACAGGCTTTCCTTTAAAATCTCGCTGATGTCCTTAACAGTCATTACATCATCCTTGTTAAGGTTCTTCAGGCTGTCCTCCAGCATTACTATGCAGTACGGACAGGCGGTGGCAATTATCTGCGCCTCTTTTTCAGCCGCCTCTTTAACTTTCACATCGGAAAACCTCTGGCCGGCCCTGGTCTCCATCCATATCCTGGCGCCCCCGCCGCTGCAGCAAAGACTGTCGTCCTTGTTGCCGTCAAATTCAGCCAGTTGCAGTTCGGGCACGGCGCCCATCAGATTCCTGGGCGCTTCAAAGGCCTTGCTGTGCCTGCCAAGATAGCATGGCTCGTGATAAATGACCTTGCCGCTTACCGGTTTGGAAAGCTTTAATTTTCCCTGAGCCATGAGGTCATCCAGCAACTGGGTGTAGTGATATACTTCAAACTCTCCGCCGAATTCTGGATATTCGTTTTTGAAGGTGTAATAACAATGGGGAGAGGTGGTAATTATCTTTTTAACTCCCTTTTTGTTATACAAATCGATATTATACTCAGCCAGTTTTGTAAATTCTTCTTCAGCCCCTATTTTTCGGACGGATTCACCGCAGCACTGCTCATCAACACCAATTACACCGAAGCTTACGCCCGCTGCCTTCAGCAGTTCAACAACGGATTTGGCCACCTTTTGACTGCGGCCGTCGTAGGCGCTGGTGCAGCACACAAATAGCAGATATTCCTTATCCGGGGTATATTCCGGCACTTCCATGTCCTTCATCCAGGCTGCCCGCTCACTGCGCTCCTGGGACCACGGGTTGCCCTGACTATTGATGCTGCCGATTACCGCCTTTAAATTCTTGGGAATTCCGCCGGTTTCAGCAATAACGCTGCGCATGGAGCGCACCACGTTGGGAATTTTTATACCCCTGGGGCATCTTACGGCGCACTGATTGCAAGTTGTGCAGGCAAAAAGAAAATCGTCGGACTCATATCCGTCGTAGCCCAGCCTGCCCATGTGGAACATGGACCTGACGTTGAATTCAGATTTTTCTTCCATTCTGCCCCAGGGGCAGGAGCCGGCGCAGACACCACACTGCATGCATTTTTGTATCTCTTCGCCGCCAGACATTACAATGGCTTCCCTGACCTCATCGAAAACCATAAGTTCTGACATGGGGTTCCCTCCTCGCTAATAGCCCTGGTAATACCTGATAATCAATAGATTAATAAGATATTATCCATTTCTATATTTCAAATAATTAAGGATATTCCATCCTAAACTGAAGTCGGTAGTCGGATGTCAGAGGTCGGATACTTCTGACTTCTGACTTCTGAAAGAAGTTGTGTCCCTTTACATACGTTGGGGACATTCCTTCGCGGAATTGTTTGTACCCTTTCTATAAAATCAGGAGCATTTCTTCTAAAACCGTTAACAGTAAGGAATTTAGATAACCAAGAAGGTGTGTCCCCTGACCTATAAAAGGAAACCACCGGAAAACCCCCGGTCTGACTGTTGATTTTCAAACAAGGAGGGTTTGGGTGATCAATGTCGTCATAAATGAGGTTCCCGGTGGTTTCTAAAATAGCGCCAAATTGCGGCCCCATTTTTAAGGACCGCAAAGGGTAACTGTGTTATGCCATAAGTTTCTTGAGTTCTTCTTTCAACAGGGGCACTACATCGAAAAGGTCGCCTACGATGCCATAGTCGGCAACCTTGAATATATTGGCTTCGGGGTCCTTGTTGATTGCCACTATGCATTTGGAGGAACTCATTCCAGCCAGGTGCTGAATGGCGCCGGAAATGCCGCAGGCGATGTATAGTACGGGCGAGACTGTTTTACCGGTCTGGCCCACCTGGAAGGAGTGGGATTTCCAGCCGGCGTCAACCGCCGCCCTGGATGCGCCCACCGCAGCTCCAAGAACGTCAGCCAATTCTTCCAGTATGGCGAAATTTTCCGGCCCCTTCATGCCGCGGCCGCCGGATACGATGATATCAGCCTCTGTCAGCTCGGGGCGGGTGCTGATTTGCTTTAAGATGTCTTTTATTACCTGGCGGATATCGCCGGTATTTCCGCCGACCGACACAGCTTGCGCTGCACGGCCCTCCTGGGGAGCGTCAGCAGCCAGCACATTGGGACGTATTGTGGCCATCACCGGCCTGGCTTCAGGGCAGGCTGCCTTCACAAAGGCTTTGCCCGCGTATACCGGGCGGGTGAACACCAGTTGTCCGTTTTCCAGGGCCATTTCGGTGCAGTCCGTCATAAGGCCGGTGCCCAGTCGCTGTGCCACCTGCGCCGCCACGTCCCGGCCGGAGGCCGAGCATGCCAGTAAAATTGCAGTGGGCTGGTGCTCTTTGGCCAGGTCTGCCAGTATGTTTGTATAGGCATCGGTGGTGTAGTTTTCCAGTGCATCGGAATCCACAATGTATACCTTGTCCGCACCGTACTCGCCAAGCTTTCCTTCCAGGCCGCCAACGCCTTTGCCCAACAACACGGCGCACAATTCTTCGCCCAGGCTGTCGGCCACTTTGCGGCCGGCGCTTAACAATTCAAAGGTAACCTTTTTAATTTCACCATTGCGCTGTTCTGTAAAAACCCAGATCCCTTTTGCCATATTATTAAAAACCTCCTATCTGGTCGGTAAACGTTTCTACGTAATTTAGTTGGTTATTCCATCCATACATTTATAACATTCATATCATTCATAGGCCGGTCAAAAACAAGCATTCTTTTTATATAACTTTGGCTTCTTCCCTTAGTAGCCTTGCCAATTCCTTCGCAGCTTCCGCGGGTTCACCGGGCACAACCTTGCCGGCAGCCCTGGCGGAAGGCAGGAAGTAGCTCAGAGCCTTTACCTTGGGAGCCGCCTCTGCCGCGTCCAGGCCGATGTCGCCAAGCCCTATTTTTTGCATGGGCTTTTTCTTGGCCTGCATGATGCCCTTCATGGACGGATAGCGGGGTTCTATTTCACCTTTTTGAGCTGTGAGCATTGCAGGAAGTTTTACTTCGATAACGGCGCTGCCGCCGTCTATATCGCAGGTAGCCACTGCCTTGTCTTCTTCTACCTCAATCTGGGTTACCATGTTTACCACGGGCACGCCAAGAATTTCCGCCACCCTGCCGCAAACCTGGCAGGAGCCGTCGTCAATGGCTTTAAAGCCGCCCAGTAGAATATTGTACTCCAGTCCGCTTATGGCCTTGGCCAGTATGGTGGCGGTGGTGTACTCGTCGATTTCATCAGTGCCGGGATCAACCAGAACAGCCTTGTCGGCTCCCATGGCCAGCGCCTGGCGCAAAGCGTCCTGCACTTCAGGGCCGCCGATGCTTACCACGGTAACTTCACCCTTAAATTTTTCCTTGATGCGCAGGCCGATTTCCACAGCATACTCATCATAAGGGTTCATGACCAGGCTTAC
>CBEULQ010000420.1:0-3385 GCA_965543975.1 uncultured Desulfocucumis sp.
AATCAAAGAACAGACCCCCTTACAGTAGATTGGGATATTCCTGAAAATGTATGGAAGTATGTATATGGACAATTCATGAAGGGGTGTCCCCTTTTCTTTGTTTTGCCAATTCTTTACACATCCGGATGTTCATTTTATGCCCCGTTCTTATACCTATAAAGTGGCCTTTAACCGCCTGGCCAAGGATGGCTATATCCCCCAGCAAATCCAGCAGTTTGTGCCTGGCCGGCTCATTATCCCATAAAAGAACTGGTGTCGCCTTGGAAAAAACCATACAATCCTCCATACCCCTGCCTATTAATTCCGCTACCTTATCATATTCGTAATCTATGATATACGAGCGGGCCGGTGCCAACTCCACTGAAAAATCTTTATTCCCGCCGAAAATAAAACTACATGCCTGGGTGGAAATCTGCCTTCCCGGATAATCCAATAAATAAGTCAGTTTAAATTCATTGGCCGGCAGTGCCAGCAGAATGCTGTCATACCTTTCCCCGCCGTAATTAAACGAATCCAGCACCCAGCAGGCTTCCGGAATGTAAAAATATTCCCTGGGCGTATTCTGGCATACGGGCTCAGCCTCCAGCAGGGCCTGAACATACCCCTTGCTGCTGAAGCCGCTGACCACCGGCAGATATGGGCCATCCGCATGGATTATTATATTGTCTATACCCAGCCCGGCTATGGCGGCCAGTATATGCTCGGTGTGTTCTATACGGATACCTTTATTATCCAGGGAGGTCCAGCGGTGGTCGGCCCGGGCGTAATCCGGGCAACACTTCACCCGGGGCTGCCCGGGCAGGTCGTCCCTCACAAAAATAATTCCGCTACCGGGGGAGGCAGGTTTAAATGTAACGGTACTGTAACCCCGGCCGGTTATATCAGTGCCGCTTACACTTATCTGCTTTTTTATGGTAAACTGCAGGTTCACCACCACTCTTCCGGTGAGTTGTCAAGGGGACGACGGACGTCCCCTTGATTTTAATTTAACCTATAGTTCCAAAATGTAAGTCTCCCTCAAAAGCCCGCGCCCACCGAACTCCTCCTTGAACCTGAAAAGTCCGTGGTTAACCGATGTGCCCCTGTTCTCGGTGGATATGCCCCAATCCAGATAGTTAAACCCGTTGTTGATGCCCCAGTTGATTAACCTGTGAAATATGATGTTAAGTGGTCTTAGGTGCTGGTATTCCGCTCTGTGCGCTATATAAAAACAATTGATCCCCCTGCTGTTAAGCATAAAAACTACCACCCCGGCAATCATCACACTCTGGCAGTAGGCTGCCACCAGCCTAATTTTGCCTGGGTATCTGCAAGCCAGCTCGCTTATCTCCTCAAGGCTATGGGTGGGATGAGCGTTATGGCGTTGCCGCAGGTTTGCCTTCAGCACATCCCAATAACTTTTGTAATCTACACTCTCCGCCACGGTAACACCCATGGTTTTTGCTTTCTGTACATTCCTTCTGGCACTGTTGGTCATAAAGGGATTATCCGCCGTTATTTCATTGAGCGGCAGTACCGTGGCCAGTTCCGTGCAGGCGGGGGCAAAACCGTTATACCTTAAGGCGAAGTCTATTTCGTCGCAAGGCCAATGGTGATAAATGCGAGGCACCAATTTTATTTCCACAGAATTAAAATCCCTGGATCTGCAATCTTCTACCAGGGCATTTACCAGCATCAGCGCATCGCTGACTCCAAAACTTTGGCCCACCACTATGCCGCCGTGGGAAGCCCCCGGGTGGGAACAAAATGTTTGTTGATCAGGGCCTTTGCTGGCGGCGGGAATTACAGCCGCCAGCCTATCCCTGGAGTCGTAAACCATCAGAGAACAATCCGCAAATCTGTCCGGACCATGATAGCCTAAGAATTTTCTTTCCTGCATGAAAGTACCGTTCCTGGACTTTTTCACAAAATCGTCCCATGCGTTATGATATGAATCCTGGTAACTTATTATTTTCAACAAAATCACCTGTCGGATCTAAAATGCAATCTTGCGCCATAGCTGAATAATGACTGCTCGCTCAAATCCAGTAGCCTCATTACCCATAAAATGTCCTGTAATCCGGTTTGCGGCTCTGTCTTTGTGGTAATACAATTTATAAAGTGCCGGCACTGTACAGTCAGCGGCAACGTGTTTTCCAGTTCGGGGGTAATACTATCCACATTATAGGATACGATCTGCAGTTTGTTATTATCCCTGGTATCATCCCAGAAGGCCATCATTTTGCTTCCTGCAACCGCAACATTCCTTTTCTTCACCGGGTGCATCCAGTTTGCATGTATTTGAACCATTAAATTCCCGGTGAAAGCCATGGTAATTGTTATTAAATCCCAAATGCCCTCCTGTAAATAATTGGCACCCTGTGCCGAAACCCAAAGGGGTTCCTGGTTGTTAACCAGACTCCTGACAATTGAAAGGTCATGTACCGCCAGGTCCCAGAGGACGCTGACATCATTTCTTATCTTTCCAAGGTTAGCCCGGTCCAGCAGAATATACCTTAAATCTCCCAGCAAGCCCTTGTTAATACATTCCTGCAACTTCTTCACAACCGGGTGATATTCCATTAAATGCCCGGCCATTAATATGGTATTGTTTTTCCGGGCCAATTGAGCCAGTTCTTCCGCTTCCCGGTAGCGATGGGTGACAGGTTTTTCCAGTAGAACCGCCTTTTTACCGGCTAAAAAATTTGCCGCCAGCGGGTAATGTGATTTAGGCGGAGTTGCGATAATCACACCGCTTACGTTATCATCATCCAGTAAATCACGGTAGTTGCCGGTCACTTTAAGGTGGGGATATATGGTTTTGACATTATCCAGTATTTGTTTTTTTAAATCGCACACGTATAAAATTTTTACTTCCGGAATTGAAACCAGTGTTTTTAAATAATTGAACCCCCAAGCACCACAACCTATTAAACCTATTCCGATCATTTATCATTATCCCATCTGACAAAAAAATAAAAACCCCGCCTAATTTCTGGATATTTTTGTTTTATTGTAGTTTATTCAATTAAACGGTTAACTGTGCACAAAGTATATAAAAACCGTCCAAAACCCGGCGTAACAATCAGAGTTGGATGAAGTTTAATATTTTTCCATATTATAGACCCCGGTTCCGCAAATGTCCCGGAACCGGGGCTTCCCAAATCAAGTTGACATTCCTTCTCGAATTTTTTAAAGGATCGATAGCTAATATAAGCAGTTAATTAAAGTGCTAATCATAAATTGAATATGGGTTATTGCTTTTTCCGTTTTTTGTAATCTTTTTGATCCGTACACTCTTTATACGCTTTTGTAAACTTTATGCTCCTTGTGGTCCTTGGGGTCCTTGTGTTCCTTGCACTCTTTATGGTCCTTGTGATCCTTGGGGTCCTTGTAATCCTTGGGG
>CBEULQ010000421.1:0-3383 GCA_965543975.1 uncultured Desulfocucumis sp.
ATGTACCCGCTGCCTCAGAAGCGGTAAGGTTCAAAGGGCTGTTTAAAGGAATGCCCCCAAATCAATAAAAGTGATAACGAAATAAAAACGGCGTTAAGCCGTTTTTTGCTATTATCACCTGTGGACATATCACATAGAAAGCTATAGAATTTTATCGAATATTCTTAATTTTGGGGATGTGAAAAATTGACCCTGGAAGAACTGACCAGAATGCATGAAATATTTTATCCCAAGAAGGTTGCAGTCATCGGCGCCACTGATTCACCGGACAAGGTGGGCTATAATCTCCTGGAAAGCGTTGTCTATGGAGGATTTAAGGGAGAAATATACCCTGTACACCCCAGGCTGGATTCTTTGCTGGGACTCAAGGTATACCATTCACTGTATGACCTTCCGTCTCCCCCGGACCTGGCCATAATAGGCCTGAACCAGTTCGGCACCGTGGACGCCCTGGAAAAATGCGGAGAACTTGGGGTCAAAGGGGCTGTCTGCGTTTCCGGTGGCTTCAAGGAAACGGACGATGACGGCCGCCGGTTGGAAGAACGGCTTATAGCAACAGCCGCAAAATATAATATAAAAATTATAGGGCCTAATACACTCGGTTTTATCAATACCGGAGCCGCCCTGAACACAACCTTTTACCCCAAGCGGCTGCCCGGGGGTAACGTATCCTATATAACCCAAAGCGGAGGCATTGGGCTGAACATTATAGCCAAATCCATGGATGAAGGCATCGGCATCAACAAGTGGATTGGCGCGGGCAACCGCTCGGTTTTGGAAATAGCTGATTACATAGAGTACCTGAGTTTGGACGAGACCACCAAAGTCATTGGAATTTTTCTGGAAGGAGTGGAGGATGCCCGCAGGCTGGTGCTTTCCGCGGCTGAGGCCGCCAGGAAAAAACCGGTGGTGGTATACAAGGTGGGTGAATCCGACGCAGTTAATTACGCCACCATGACCCATACCGGGAGCCTTGCCGGGCCGCACCAGCTTTTCCGGGACGTATTCACCCAGCACGGAATACTGACGGTAAACAGTTTGCCCGAACTGGTGTCCGCCTGCAAAGCCCTATCCATCTGCAGCCAGCCCGCCGGAAAAAGAGTCGGCATGTATACTTACACCGCCGGACCCAGCATTGTGGCACTGGACCGGCTGGCCAAATGCGGAGTATCCGTACCGCCACTGGCTGATGAAACCATCGCCGGCATTAAGAAAATAATCGGCGAAAACCCCCCGGTGATATTGAAAAATCCCCTGGATGCCGTGGGCCTGGGTTTCCTGCCGGAAACATACGGCCGGCTGGCCGAGGCGGTGCTGTCTGATTCCGGCATTGACATACTGGTCACCTTTAGCAGCGTCCATAAAAACTGGGGCAACCCCACCAGGGAACTGATCACGGCCCGGGAAAAATCCGGCAAGCCCGTTCTGGCCTGCTACATTTCCATGGTGGCTGAGGTCAGCGAGGACAGAAAGCAACTTCATGAGGCCGGAATTCCCCTCTATATTTCACCTGAAGAAGCCGCCTGGGGCGTGTCCGCCCTGGCGCACTACGCGGCAATAAACGGGGGTGACAACATTGACGGCAAGTGAAATCATTTCCATTGTAAAAAAGGAAAAAAGACAAATTCTTTTTGAGGATGAATCCCAGGCAATAATGAAAAATTACGGCATCCCGGTCCCCCCTACCAGTATGGCAGTTTCGGAGGACAATGCGGTTAATTCGGCCAACGTACTGGGTTACCCTGTGGTTTTAAAAATCAGTTCCCCGCTAATAAGTCATAAAACCGAGGCAGGAGGAGTTAAGCTGTCTATCCCGGACGAAGCCGCTTTAAGGACCGCTTACCGGGAATTGATGTCCGGCCCCGGCAAAAGGGATGAAAATGCCCGGGTTATCGTACAGCCCATGGTGAACCCCGGTATTGAGGTGATAATAGGGTATATTAAGGACAATCAGTTCGGGCCGGTGGTGATTTTCGGTCTGGGAGGGATTCTGGTGGAGGTCCTCCGGGACGTGGCATTCCGCATGGCCCCACTGGATTTGGAGGAGGCCGGACGCATGATTATGCAGACCAGGGCCAGCAAACTTTTAAACGGTTTTCGGGGAAGCCCCCCGGTTGACATGGAACAGCTAAAAAAAATTATCGTGTCCGTGGCCAGGCTAGGATATGAGAACCCGGACATAGCAGAAATGGACCTCAACCCCGTGATGGCAAGACCCGACGGAACCCTGGTGCTGGACGCCCGGGTAAGCCTGTCCTGAAAAATTGTCCTTTAGTCGTCCAAGACCATCACCACACCCTGCCCGCCGTTGACAAGCAAGCGATCTCCGGTGTGTAAACGATGAAAGAAACAATACCCGGACTGAAATATAACAGAAAACGCACCTGTTTGCAGAAAAGATAAATGGTTGGGCACCTTGTGCACCCAGCCATTTTTATTAATATCCCCGCCAAAAGGATTTAATACTTAACCGGTTTTCTGCCGGTTGTGTTCATGCCAACTTAATTAATTGTTATATTACTTCAAGAAAAACATCATCGATAACCACCTGGCTGTCAGGTCCCGGTACTGAAGGAGCCATGTTAGCGATAGCTAATAAGGCAAAGGTAACGGTAGCGCCGTCGGGGATTTTTACATCTCCCTCATAATAACTAAAATCACTGGCTGAAGTACCACCCCGGGGATTACGTCCTGCCGGGATAGTAATTAATATTGTCGCAACCGATATGCCAGCGGAGTCATTTAAACTAGCAACGGCTATGATATCTGACTCCGGGTTTGCTTCCACAGAATCAGGGTCTTTTTTAGCAAAAAAAGATAATTTCACTAAAGTTCCGCCTGGAAGAGCCAGATCGGCAATTGGCTGAAAAACACTCACTCCTTTGAAATGCCCGAACGGGGCGGAAAGTCTTGCCGCAAAGGAGCCTTGATGGGAGAACGGGTCCGCCAATGATCCGTCAAAATTGTAAACCGAAACCCATGGTGGTGACGCCGGTTGCGTTTCAAAACCCGGGTTGGCAACTAATTGACTAGCCATAAATATCTCCTCCATTTTATATTGCTTCACAAAAGCAACTAGTCTATGGCTATAATTCTTGGTAAAAAAAATTATAACGACTTTCATAAAATGCTTTTAAGGGACTTGTAATGGCACCTTATTCCATTAATACAATATAATGCCATTAATAAAAATAGGTGCTTGTCCTAAGCTTTATCCATCAAATGTACCGGAAACGCCCAGGTAGGTGAAGTTGAACAGGCCGGAACCGGGGGAATTGATCTTGGTCACGAAGGCGTCGAAACCGACACCTATAGCCGGCTGCAGGGTATTTATAAAAATACCACCAGTTCGCACTGGTGGTATTATCTTTATTAATCTGTCT
>CBEULQ010000422.1:0-3382 GCA_965543975.1 uncultured Desulfocucumis sp.
AGCTGAGCATAGCCCAGCTTGCGTTCAATGAAGCCATAGATAAATACAAACCTGGCCATAAAGATTTTATAGCCAGAGCCAGTTCGGCCATCTGCAAAAGGTTTCTCGTCTGGGGCAACGATGATGAGCTGAGCATAGCCCAGCTTGCGTTCAATGAAGCCATAGATAAATACAAACCTGGAAAGGGAGCGTCTTTCCGTACTTTTGCCCGCAGGGTTATCCATTACAGGCTGGTGGATTATATACGCAGGGAATCAAAACACAGACATATCTTCCTTTCACCAATGAATCCCGACGACGAGGAACTGGGTCGATACGACGTGGCTACTTCCACCGAACAGTTTAATGAGCTTGAAAAACAGGCCGCATTTGCGGAACTGGTAAAGGAATACAGAAAAACGCTGGGACTATATGGCATAGCTATGATAGATCTGGCAAAGGTTTCTCCCAAACACAGGAACAGCAAAGAAAAGTTGATCGGTGTGGCTAAAGGGTTAATCATTGAACCGGAGCTAATGGATTATCTCCAAAAACACAGGAAGCTGCCCTTAAAGGAACTTGAAAAGATAACGGGAGTAAGGCGAAGGGTTTTGGAAAAAAGACGAAAGTATATAATTGCCCTTGCGCTTATATTAAGCGACCCGAGATTCCACCCATTGAAGGACTTTACACTGATACCTGGAATATGCGACTGAGAAAAGATGCCTTGAGGGCCGAAGGCCCTTTTTTGTTTGAATTTTTACTCCTTTTAAATTGTTTTCTTACGATATCTGTGATACTATTATTTTAAACCTATATGCATGATGTACATAGGTGCGACGAAGGGTGGTCTTGCTGATGTATTTTCCTGTATCCGGAGTTGAGGTGAATCCATTAATACCGCCTCTAATTGCGTTCCTGGTAGCCACTGTGACAGCGCCGGCGGGAGTGTCGGGAGCTTTTTTGCTGCTGCCTTTTCAGATGAGCGTTCTTCATTATACCAGCCCGTCGGTTAGTCCGACCAATATGATTTACAACATTGTTGCAATTCCCGGGGGGCTTTATAGATATATCAAGGAAGGCAGGATGGCATGGCCTTTGACATGGGTAGTTGTCACAGGTACATTGCCCGGGGTTTTTCTGGGCTCATGGGTTAGAATCGTCTATCTTCCTGATCCCAGGGCATTCAAATTGTTTGTCGGCGCGGTGCTTTTATACCTTGGTATAAGGTTGGCTCTTGAATTCACCGGGAAGACAAAAAGCAAAAAAGAGCAGAATAAAGCGCTTGAACAGAAATTTAAAGAACGGGTGGCACAGATAAAAGCCGTTAGCGATAAAAAAATTGCGGCCGGACTGCCCTCCGATGCAATCGTTAAGACAAAGGTGTTTTCTTTAAAGGAAATTAAATATGAATTCTGGGGCGAAACCTATTCCTTCGGAACATTGACCATTTTTATACTTGCCTTAATTGTCGGCCTTATTGGCGGGATATACGGAGTTGGGGGAGGTGCTATTATTGCGCCTTTCTGCGTATCCATTTTGGGTTTGCCTGTGTATACGGTTGCCGGGGCGGCGCTTGCCGGCACATTCCTGACATCAATCGCAGGGGTGGTTTTTTATACCATATTGGCCGCCACCGAACTGGGAGCCTCAGCTAATGTACATCCGGACTGGCTGTTGGGCACACTTTTCGGAATAGGCGGGCTTGCAGGGACATACTTTGGAGCATACATGCAGAAATATATCAAAGACAAATTGGTAAAAGCAATTATGGCTTCATTAAGTCTGTTTCTCGGATTGCGTTATATTATTCAATTCTTCATTTAAATTCTGCATGGGGAGAGGTATTAAGATGGAGGTGTCAAAATGTCATTCTCGGAGGGTAAGGTCCAGGAAGTAAGCTCTAGCCCACTGCGAAACAAATTTGACCGTTCGGAATGGGCCGGGGCCTTCGGGGATTTAGGGACACTTATTCCATTTGTGGTCGGTTACATAACGGTAATGAAAATGGACCCCTTGGGCGTTTTGTTCATGTTTGGCATACTATTGATAGGGTCCGGGCTATTCTACAAGACCCCTATTCCCATACAGCCTATGAAGGCGATAGGTGGGGCGGCGATTACCCAGGCAGGGCTGATTACGCCGGGCATGGTATGGGGGTCGGGTATATTTACCGGGCTATTCTGGCTGATAATGGGTTTAACGGGGGCACTTAACCTGGTATCCAAAATAGCTACCAAACCGGTTATCAGAGGTATAGTGCTCGGTCTCGGACTCTCCTTTATCATGGAAGGCATTCGCATGATGCAGTCGGATATCGCTGTAGGCATTATTGCTCTTGTTATAACTTTTTTCCTGCTTACCAGCAAACGTTTACCGGCTATGTTCGTACTACTGGTTATTGGCCTGGCAGCGGCTTTTATCAGGGATCCCGGACTCATCCGGGAGTTGTCCGGGATAAAATTTGATTTCAGAATGCCGCAGTTTTCTCTTGGAGAGATAACCTGGCCCGATTTTGTTAAAGGAAGTTTAATACTGGCTATACCCCAGATTCCGCTAACCCTGGGTAATGCGGTAATAGCGGTAACCTCGGAGAATAACAGGCTATTTCCGGAGCGCCGGGTAACCGAAAAGAAAATTGCCATTTCCCAGGGAATTATGAATCTTATTTCCCCCTTGTTCGGCGGGATTCCCATGTGCCATGGCGCCGGGGGTATGGCAGGTCATGTCCGGTTCGGTGCCCGAACTGGCGGTGCGCTGATAATTCTTGGTATAATACTGTTAGTAACAGCCTTGTGTTTTAGCAGCTCGGTGGCGCTGTTTTTTAAAATGTTTCCCTTAAGTGTACTGGGTGTGATTCTATTTTTTGCAGGCCTGGAATTGGCCGTATCTGCCCGGGATGTGGGAAAAGAAAAGAATGATTATTATATTTTGCTCGTAACCGCCGGTTTTGCCATATGGAACATGGGAGCAGGCTTTCTGGCCGGTATAATTATGCAGGAGTGCCTGAAAAGAAATATTTTCAAAGTTTGATTTGAAAAAGCAATTCACAGCACTATTTTAGTGTATGGGTGGAGTTTTTATTATGACAAATAACGAAAACACATTCAAGGGGTTGGAAGCACTTCCTATTGAGAAGCTTACACAACCTGCAATTTTGCTGTTACTAGCCCAGGATAATAGTCACGGGTATGATATTATACAAAAGCTTAATCAGATTGAATGTATTGAAGGTGAAACGGAAGCTGCCACGGTTTACCGGACATTGAGGAAAATGGAGCAGGACGGGCTGGTGGAATCGAAATGGGAGCATGGTGAGTTTGGTCCTGCCCGAAGGAAGTATCAGTTGACGGATAGCGGCTGGAAGACACTTGATTTATGGGTAGAAGGATTAAAAAGGAGA
>CBEULQ010000423.1:0-3377 GCA_965543975.1 uncultured Desulfocucumis sp.
ATTTCATTTGTCAACTTGTAATTAGTATTCTTAACCAAATCCAAAAATCCACTTAATATCTTTAAAAACTTGCTATCGTCAGCATTTGTAATTACATTTAAATAAACCTCCCTGGCTGTAGGGTCTAAGGTTTTTGAGTCATAGCTGAAAAGAGGAGTGTTGTTTGTACCATATAGGGTAAAAGTAACGTATTTTTTATAGAGTTGCTTTATTTCATCAACCTTCACGGAATCCTTGTGGGTGTTAATAAACTTCTCCTGGTTCAATGTTCTCTTTAGCACCTCATCCCAACCAATAACAAGCGCTGCGTCTTTTGCCGGAACTTTATCGGACTCCTCAGCCATTATGTCAATGTAATCTTTCATATCGGGAGTTACATAGGAACTGAAATTTTTATAGAATCCGTAATTAATAATAGGGAAGAAGGACCCTTCAGCAGTTTCTACCTTGTAGCCGCTGTTTTTTGTTTTGGCTAATAATTCTTTAAGCTCGGTGTCTTTGATGTCAGATTGATCAGTGATAGATTTGTATTCACTATTTATTTTGTTTTGTAGGCCATCTTCATTAAACATACTTTCAAACTGTGAGAGATTCTTTTTCTGTATTTTTTCAAACTGGTCCACCATTTTTGAAGCATCTTCTTTTGAAACGCTGGAAATGTTTTTGTTTATGAAGCCGGCAACTTCCTCCACGCTGGAATCTTTTTGAATAAGGGTTTGGAAATCATTCATTATCATATTGACTTCCGGTTCTTTTGGGGTGTTGGGTTCGGTCGAATTTTTCCCTGTGCACCCGGCGGCAATAACCAGACTTAAGCAAATAATTATGAGCGCGACTTTTTTAAACAATTCAATACCTCCATAAGTTGGAGACATTCCTTCCCTGATATCTATAGAATTTACATCTATGAAAACCAAGGAAGGGTGTCCCCTTTTATAAGTTGGGGACATTCCTCCGACCCCAAAGCCATATACGTTGGGGACATTCCTCTGACCCGAAAGCCATACTCCAAAGGGAGGTGTGTCCCCTGACCTTTTAAGAGAGGTGTATCCCCTTTCCTTATTCGACGATTTAAGGTGTGAAATGTTCCGGGGTATTTACTTTGCAACTTAACCTTTTAGCTACTACCTAACGAGGATCGTACCCGACAACCGACCAAATACCCGTCTCGTCCTGCCGGACAAGCCGCTTCAGGTAGACCCGTTCAATCGGGCCGACGGCAACCTCCACCACTGACTCAACACCGTTGTTCGCTACCAGTTTAAAGGATGGTGCCGGTATTTTCGGTTCGCCAATGATTCCTTCCGGTGATACCTTTAAGTTGACGAAGGTGAGTGTCACTTGCAAGGGATCAAGCTGCCAGGGGCTGCTTCCTCTGTCCACCTGCTGCTGGTCGGCTTTGACAATCTCCATATCTACCGGAACCTTGACCCGGGCCTTGTTTACCAGGTTATTACCTGTTTCCGGGAGAGTAAGGCCGGCAGCGATCTGACGGGCTAACTCCAGCCGCCGCGGCCCTTCGGCCTGTATTTCAATCCCATCCTGCCGCCACCGCAACCGTTCCCGCCATACTTCCAGCGGACCACCGGCAGCTGTGCCAAGGGCGGAATTAGAAACCGGCTCGAAAGCCCCCCTGGCGGCAGTTTCGACAATTGTGGTGTCACCATAATCCAGGACGATACGCTCTTTGAAAGCAAAGATTCGGGCCGGTGCTTCTTTCGGGAGCAGCGGCGTTAACCGGCTGAGCGCAGCCGCTTCCTCCAGCGTAGCCACTAATTGCCCCGGGTCCTTTTCCACCACCTTATATCCTTCAGGCGATTGGTAGACAAATATTTTGGGATCAATCCGGGTATTCGGTTCAAAGATTACAAAAGTATATGTCGTCTGCAGCGCATTTTGCATTGCTGTTTGTAGTTGAATGGGCAGATTGGTTTCTGCATCAATCCATAAATAGTATGACAAGCCCCCTGGTGGTGAAATTTCAATTTTTGTTGCCTGACGGCCGGCAATCATCTCCGATCCGACAACTTTATGTGGGTATTGTTTGGCCCGTTTAGCCTCATCCCGCAGATCAAAACCATTCCGGGTCGGGTCTGGTACCAGCGGCAACAAGGCCACTTCCTTGCTTTGAGGACGGACTTGCCACTTCCGCTCGCCGTTGTTGATGGTCAGGGTGCCGTCGTTTTGCCGTACGGCATACTTATCTCCATCCGACCAAAGCTCCACCCGGCGGATCATCCATTCCTCTCCGGCAGCGTTTTTGGAACGCATTTCAAGGACACCATGATAATTGGATAATTGGGCTACTGCTTTCTCCATTGCGTAAACCACATCAGGGTTAAATAAGCCAGTCCAGCTTGTCAACACTGCGAGTAAAAGCAACCCAGCTATCAATGCCGCAACAGGGGGTAAAATCCACTTGCGGCGAAAACGCCCGGTCGCCATTTCATATATCCGGTTACCAGGTTTAGGTTTTGATTCAACCGGCTGACGGAAGCCGGTAATATTGTTTTTTTGTATTTTATCAGCTACTGTTTTAGCCATCCTTTGGGGGTACCCGGGACCGGGTAGTGCCGGCTCTCTTAAAGTACGGACCAACCTGACCGTTGCCAAAAGTTTTTCCAATTCCGGAGTATCGGCAGTTCCCTGGTGTTTTTCAGGCTCTTGTTCCGCATTCAAGGCATCAATATAATCGGAAAGTCTGCTTTCGGGATCATTCATTAATTCATCCCTCCTTTTCTAATCATTGCCATCCAGTATCTGAGCCAAAGCCTGCAAAGCCCGGTATTGAGCCGTGCGGACAGCGGCTTCCGTTTTCCCTACGAGCTTTGCGGTCTCAGCTACCGAATAACCTTTATTAATTCTTAAATCAAGAATGGCACGCTGGTCTTCGCTTAATTTTGCTAAAGCATTTTCAATTTGCAGGCGCTGGGAAATATCCTTTTGATGATCCAAATCAGCAGTTTTTCCCGGATTTATTTCTTCAAAATTTACTGATATCCCTCGACGTTTCTTTTGACGCCAACGGTCACGCAAAACATTTAGGGCAACGGTCTTCATAAAACCCAGGAAATTTTCCCAAGGAGCTTCATGTTTTTGTAAATAAGTAAAAATTTTAACATATGTTTCCTGGGTAATGTCCTCTGCCTCTTCACGGTTTTGTACTTTGAAATATATAAAACGATATAGAGGTTCCCATGTAGCTATGCATATCTGTTCAATGGATTTGAGATCACCTTCTATAGCCTTTTTAAGTTCATCAAGAGCAGTCACAAATCTTTACACCTTCTTCCCCTGCCGGTTATTATCATCAATAATAACGATTTAGTTAAACCAAATGTTACATAAAAAGTCTTGGTATTTATTGCCAAGAAAAA
>CBEULQ010000424.1:0-3375 GCA_965543975.1 uncultured Desulfocucumis sp.
ACTCGCTTCTTACCCTTTCATAAATAGATTGATATTCCGGAGACGGCTTCATCGTTTTAAGGTCAAAACATTCTTGAATAGGTTTACCTTTTGGAGGATACTTTAATTGCTCCTCATATTTAGGTATTATCTTCTTGGCGATCTCATTGGCGTGTTTTCTGCTCATCCCGGCGCAGGACTTAAATACTTCGCCACACCACCAAGCTTCCAGCGGTGTAATATAATCTGTATACCTTCCTGCAGCAGAACGCGGCTGAGTGGTTTTAGATGCACCTGATACGCAGTGGTTCATTAAACCAACAGCAGCTTCATACAAGAACATATCTGTACATGGACCACCAGTTTCATTTACAATCTTGTTGCGCATAAATGCGGTGTTTCTGCTTACAGCCTGAATGGCTACGCTGTTTGCCCAAACTGCCTTACGGCCGCAGTTGCCGAATAATTGTATATCATAAATATATGAACTGGTATAATCAGCCTGTAAAATAGTCGGGATAAGCAGATCCGTTGCGATATTGGCCAACACGGTACCTTCCGCCGGACCTGCATAGCCTCCGATATAGGAGAAACCGCCCGGCCTGATTGTATGTCCATAGTTCAGCCCCTGGACAATGCGGTGGAAGTTGCTAAATGCAACCTTCAACTCCACAGGACATAATGACATTGTAATATTTCCCGGACCGGCCAAGGCAGGCGCGCCGCCTAAATGCCCGTATTCTGTAACAGCCCCGGCCACACCGGTACAGGCCATACCTTCCCTGCCGGCACGCCACCTGGCTTCTTTTTTCAACTGTGACTCATAATGTCCCATCAATGTCTCATAAGGGGTGCCGGACCTGATAGTCCTGCCGTAGACCGTTGCCAAAGTGGGACCGTGCAAAATGTCAACCAATTTTCTATAGCGGATTAACCCTTCAACCAAAGGAACATACAATTCCTCAGAGCACACGATACCCAAAGAAGCGGCTACCAGAGGCGGATATGGATCTTCAGGTATACGGGGCTTCATGATCACCTGATCCTGGCCGCTGCCAAGGAGGTTTTCTTTTTGATAATCTCTCATACACTCTTGCAGTTCTTTTTCATCGATTTTAATTATCCGTTCGGTATCTTCACAGAGCATCCCCAGTTCCAAAGCCAGTTCATAGCCGGCTTTAAAGAAGCGATCAGCTAAGCTGTCATCTGTGTTAATGGGGTTTTCCGGGTCAAAGGTATTCTGCAATCCATGTTCTTTCAACTTTGCTTTAATAGTGCCGGGAATAACTTTAATATCCCATTCTTTTACCGGACAAATCGGCCCGGTATAGGCTTTGTCCAGATTGTTAAGCAGCTTTTGCACTTTTAAACTCAATGACATATTCTTTCACCCCTATATTGCTTTTGATAAATCCACTACTTCCGTTTCCGTCAAAGGCGCTTTACCTTTCTTCATTAACCTTTTACACAGTTCTACAGCATCGAAAGCATTTCTGCCCCAACCGTCGGCCTTGATTTTTCTGGCAAATTCCGGAGTTATGGGTCCACCTCCAATAGCATATAAGTACTTGTCCCGCTTGCCTGAATCAGTAAGATAGGTAGCAATATCTTCCATATAAGGCATGGAAGTCGTCAAAAGCGTTGAACAGGCAATTATGTCCGCATTAACTTTTTCTGCTGTTTCAATAAATTTTTTAACAGGGACATCTATACCCAGGTTATGTACTTCAAAACCATTGACAGCCAATAAAGCCGCCACAATGTTTTTACCGATGTCATGGATATCACCCGCTGCCTGTCCGATTACAATTGTGCCAATCTTTAAGTTAGTTAACTCGGCAGCATTAATATTACTAAATATCTTTTGCACTACCTCTGTCATGGTATCCCCGGCCACCACAAGTTCCGGTAAAAAAGCTTCGCCATCGTCATAACGCTTATTGACAATATTCATCCCTCTGGTTCCGCCCTTGTCCAGTATTTCCAGCGGTGGAATTCCTGCAGCCAGCGCTTCATCTACTGCTTTTAATGCTTCTTCCACATTTCCATCTGCAATTAGTAAACTAAGTTTCTGAAATAATTCTTCTTGCACAATTTTGGCCTCCTCTTATAATTCACGTCTAAGGCATTTGGATTTTAATTGGTTTCCCAATGAAATAACTGCACTATCCACCATCGAATCGATGGCTTCTTTTTCTGCCCCATAAACCAGTACATTAAAATCAAGCCGCCCCTTAATTGCCTTCCCCTTACCTTCACCTCTGATATGGGTACCCTGGCGGTAACCAACAGTAGATAGGTAAAAATACCCAAATTCTTCCAACTGAAGAAATCCCTTAATGTGACCAACAGTTATGTCACTGTTTTCCTCGCATTTCCAGGCCAGGGCGTTAAAAAAATAAATGCCGGCTCTTGCCCAGATGGAAAACGGCAAATAATTTTCACATGTAATTTCCAAAGATGCCGCGTAAGCGATAAGGTCAGGTTCTTTACGCATCACCCAACACCTCAGCAATCTTTAGAATGTCTTCTGCTTTGCTGGCAGACAAGGCAATGATTTTTCCTTTTAGCTTCAGCCCCGCTATGTCATTGATCACTTCTTGTGGAAGTACAGCATCAGTGGCATCGATTTTATTAACAAAAATATACTCTGCTGTTCTAACTTGACCGGTAACCAAATCTTCCACCACTTGCCTGAGCTCCAGCCAGCGGGAGGCATCAACCAGAGCGATAACTTTAATCTGCAGCTCATCTGGCCCGAATTTCCTTATGGTATCCAGAAACCTGGCAGGCTGCGCTATTCCGGAAGCTTCCAGGATAATCGCATCTACCACATATTCGGCACCGGCTTTTTGCAACAAATTAACCAGGTTACCCAACTGGCCGCAAATGCAGCCGCCAAACAGTTCATAAACATCGGTATTGCATTGCCGCATTAGTTGTCCGTCTATTCCTACGTCTCCCACGTCATTAACAATTAACATTACTTTTTTATTCCGATGTTCCACTAATATTTTGGCGAAACCCAATATTAAGGTTGTTTTGCCTGAACCCAAAAAACCGCTGAATAGATAAAGTTGCAATTATATCACCTTTTTTCTTCAACTAGGTGAATGAGTTGCTTGTTCTTCTCAGCAGTTAGAACCATTGCAGCAGCAGTTTTTTTCCGACATCCTTTTTTTAATTTCTGCTACCAGTTCATCTTCTGCCGGTAAAAGACTCTCGTATACGATATCTCCGTTAATACAAACTGTAGGTATAGCTTTTACACCTCTCTCTTTCATCAATTTAACCGCGGCTTTATCTTTAATTTTGTGTTCAATAATTTCAACTATCCCGTTAATTTCACTGCTGGCATTTTCCACTGCTTCTTTAATATAGGTACAAGGCGCACAT